>JABWCP010000014.1 GCA_013360215.1 bacterium
TGCAAACGGTGATCCTGCTTTAATCGCTGATCAACAAACATGGGCCGTCTTCAATGATCTGGATACCACGCTCAGCCAAGAAGGCACCCTATCCAGCCCATCACCGGGCCTTGGACTTGAAGTAACACTCGAATCATTCGTCTTTGATAAGCCCATACTTGAGGATGCTGTTATCTTAAAATACACGATCACCAATAAAACCAATACCTCCTACCCGGGTGCGTACTTCGGCCTATGGATGGATGCTGATGTGGATGTTTCGGGCAATGACCTCATAGGTTCGGATTCGATTCGTGGACTGGGATATGTTTATAACGTAGATAACTCCGATACACCGCTTGCCGTAGGGCTTGATTTTTTGCAAGGGCCTGTGGTAAACAGTGATAGTCTTGCACCGCTGTATGCCATGAAGTTTCAACATCAAAAACAAATCCTCACCTATGATCCTTCAAACAATCAATATATCCCACGTACGCTCGGTGGCGATTCTGTGTTGCTGAGGGCTACCTCAATGTTCGATAATACTAAGGATTTTCCACATAACAATTATGAACGTTATAATATGCTCAGAGGTTTAACTATGTCTGGACAAATTGATGCGAAGACACGAAACGGATGGTATTTTCCCGGCAATCCGATTGCAGGTAGTGGGTTGATTGATCGTACCCCGACTGAAAAACGCATCCTCCTCTCCACCGGCCCGTTTCGTGTGGAAGCCGGCTCCACGCAGGAGATATGGGCGGCGGTGGTGGGTGGACGCGGCTCCGATCACTTGGATGCCGTGAGTAATCTCTTCGTAAACGATGACATCCTGCAATCTCTGATGACGACCGGCCTCGGCCTTCACCTCTTCGATGTCCCGGCACCCGAGTTTCACGCCACCGCCGGTGACGGATTTGTCACACTCGCCTGGGACACCACGGCCGAAGCCATGATACATCCCTATGCTATGGCTTCCATCATCGATACCGCCAATGGTTACAGTGACGCCCTGCGTGTATACGACTTCCAGGGCTATCGCATCTACCGTAGTCTCACCGGGCTGGAGGGTCATTTTACACGTATCGCGCAATTTGATAAAATTGACTCCTTAAACACGCTCCGGGAGTGGTACCTCAATACGTTCTCACACTGGGAGAGCCGCACGATTGATGTCGGTCATAATACCGGTCTGGTTTACTCCTATACCGATCATGATGTCACAAGTTTACACAAATACTTCTACGCCGTGACAGCCTATGGCGCTCAACCGGAGATCGTCAATCATCGTTATTACTACAAACAACTGACTCCGGGTTATGTATCACCCATACCGCTCAATTTACCCATCCTGCGCGAATCCCCCATACACGGGCATATAATCAAAGTAACACCGCAAGCGGAAATAGCACGCAAAGCCGGCGATCTCTCCCTTATACGCGTGGTACCTAATCCTTACATCATTCGTAGTGATGAAGGCCGGCAAATCAAGTTCACCGGACTGCCTGCACGTTGCACGATGCGTATCTTCACCGTTGCCGGAGATCTTGTCAAAACATTGATACATAACACCGCCAGCAACAACCATCGTGTGGATGAAACACCCCATGATGACAACACGGAGCCTGTAGCTCAGGAAACATCTACGGAGACATGGAATCTCCGCAACGAAAACAATTACCTCATAGCCTCCGGTGTGTATATCGCGCATATCCATTCATCGCTCGGTGATAAAATCGTCAAATTCGCCGTCATACGGTGAGGGAAGTATGCATGAGAATATCTGTTGCATGTTCAAAGACAAACACTATTTCTCGCAAAGACGCTAAGAGCGTAAGACATCAATTACGCTTTGCCAACTTTGCGACTTAGCAAGCATATATGACGTTATTGTTCTTAGAAAATCACCCGATAGTGCAGGTATTTAAATCGCTTACATCCACTCACCACGCGGCGACAGAATCGGCAATTCACCATCCTAACACATCCCTTAACGCCTGCACTCGTCCCCGCGCTACGTCAATTTCCGAATTCTTTTTATCGTTGAGAATGATTTTATAGGCGCCGTTGAACCACGGCGTCATCTCGCGGATCGCATTCAGATTGACGATCGTAGCCCGATGCACACGCAAAAATTCGGACGGCCTGAGACGTTGTTCGATTTCATCCAATGTGTAGCGAATATCATGCGCCGATTGGTCCGTATGCAGGTACGTCACGCTGTCTTGGGTGTCAAACCACAAACACTGTGCAGCTTTGATAAAGCGAATTTTTTCACCGTCACGATACGGGATGCGTTCCAGATACGCGGTTTGCGTGTTCTTTTCCTGTATCGCATCGGTTATCAGTTTTTGTATGCTAAGTGTGCTTGCGGATTCTGGAACTGTGAGGTGCGCAATGATGCGTTCGATAGCGCGTTTTAACCGCTCTTCATCAAACGGTTTAAGCAGATAATCAACGGCATTCACTTCAAACGCACGGATCGCATAATGATCGTAGGCCGTCGCAAATATCACCGGCGGAACTTTTTTGAGATGCATCAAAACTTCAAAACCGCTTAGTCCCGGCATTTGAATATCAAGAATAATGAAATCGGGTTGCAAACTTTCGATTTTTTCCAACGCTTCGATGCCGTCGGATGCTTCGTCCATGATAGCAATTTGTCCGGCAAACGATACCGACAACATATCTCTCACGCGTTGGCGTGCGAGCGGCTCATCGTCTATAAGCATACAACGGTACATAAATTAACTCACTCGTATCGGAATTCGCACTTCGGCCACGGCGCCGCCTTGAGGACGGTTGGTCAAAATCAATTGACCTTTGCCGCCGTACATTTTTTCGATTCGCTCGCGTACATTTTTTACACCGATGCCTTCGCGATTTAAAATCACTTTCCCGTTGCGATCTACAGAAAAGCCTTCGCCGTCGTCCGAAATACGTAACATTAAAAAATCGTCCTGACGCGACGCTGAAATTTCCAATACCCCATTCTCTCGCCGCGAAGCAAGACCGTGTTTGATTGCATTCTCAACAAGAGGCTGCAAAATAAGCCCCGGTACCCTTACCGATCGTACCGTTGCATCCACATTTTCACAAATGGTAAGTTTTTCGCCGAACCGAACGCGCTCGATGCGCAAATAATTATCTAAAAAAGTAAGCTCTTCGTCCAACGTGACGGTTTCCTTTTCCGAAGCGACCAGCACATAACGAAACACCTCCGATAAACGCTGGACCATCATTTCAGCGCGTTTGGGATCCGACGCGATCAAAGCCGCTATGGCATTCAGCGTATTAAAAAGAAAGTGAGGATTGACCTGAGCACGCAATGCACGCAACTCCGCTTCGACCGCGGCTTCACGTAATTCTTGTGCGATTTTCATTTTATTCAGCATTTCGCGATAAAAGGCTACCGAATAAAAGCTGACCGTAACCAATAATGTTAAAATGACAGCGATGAAAACTTGCACATAGATCATGCGCAGCGAAATCAAAAAATTAATACCCGTGATAAATTCAGCAAGCATAAACGCCAAAAAACTTCCCACCGTCCCCAGTATTACGCGGATAAGTATCTCGATAGCAAAAAACTTTTTGGGACGCTCCAAAGTACGCGGAACAAACCGACGTATCACCCGTTCGGCAAATGTGCCCATTAAAATTCGCATGACAACATAAAACGAAAATGATACGCGCAGGGAAATCCAATAATTATTCCATGTCCATACCGGCACATAGAGCGAGCCGATGATAAAGCCCGTCGCGCAGATGACTACGACAGCCCATGCGATCTCGTGAATAATAAAACGTTTTATCGTATTATTGCTTTTCATGACGGACACTCGTTCCTATTCCCACTTAAATAATTTGACAGCTACCGCATAAACGACCACACCCCAAACGCCCAATACCATCAATTCAAAACCCACGTCGGCAAAACCTGCGCCTTCAAAGGCTATTTTGCGCAGCGCATCATTGACATACGTCAGCGGTAAAGCATGGCACACCGGTTGTAGCCATTCCGGGAAAACGCGAATACTAAAGAACGTGCCCGCCAACAAGAACTGTGGCATTACGATCAAATTGGCAATGGGGGGAACGGCTTGTTCATGGCGCGCTATATTTGAAACGATCATTCCAAAACCCAAAAACACCATGAGCGCGATGAGACAAACCAGCAGCATCATGAGTAGTGTCACCCATCCGTTGATCAGCGTGAATCCGAAAACCCATTTGCCGATGAGTACGATGATGGATACTTGCGCCAACGCAAAAAGCATCCGTGCAATAGCCTCGCCGACCAAAATCACGCTCTTCGGCGCCGGTGTAGCAAACATTCGCTTGATCACCAATCGGGACTTGAGGGCAATAAGTAAATACGCCGCGCCGAAAATACCCGAACTAAGCACCACAAATCCTAACTGACCCGGTAAAATAAAATCAATCGTTTTGTATCGCCGCCCTTCTATCGTCGTGTGCGCGATCGCAAGCGGCACATGCTGCACTTGCATCATAAGTAGATTGGCCTGTGCGGTAAGACCGCGCAACATATTAAGCACCACAATACCATTGGGGGAAGCGTCGGAGGTCTGAATATGCGCAACATAACCGGAATCGGCTTTTTCAACGCGCATCAGCGCATCGACTTCACCTTTGCGTAGCTTTTCTGTCAGCGCTACGTCATCCAGATTACGCACCAATTTTATTTGATCAATATGACTGAGCATTTCCATCATCGGATTTTCTTGCGAATCATTTTGTATCATGCCGATGGTCAAATTCAATGTACGATTTCCTATAAAACCGAAAATGACGATGAAAATGACAGGAAAAATAAATCCGAAGACGATGCTCGACGGATTGCGGCTAATCGCACGAAGGCTCGTAATGACATACACACGCAAAGCGTGAAAATAGGAATAAGATTCGGGTTGATTCATCATGGTGTCTGGTTTTTTCAAAATTTAAGCGTCGCGCAGTTCTTTGCCGGTCAGATGTATAAATACATCTTCGAGTGTTGCTTCGCGTACACGGGTCGGTCGTTGGAACCCCGTAGCGAGTAAGCCGTGAATAAGCCGCTCCGGTGAATCCAGTGCTATGATACGTCCTTCATCCATGATACCGACGCGATCGCATAACAACTCGGCTTCGTCAAGATAGTGTGTCGTCATGATAACCGTCGTACCGTCGTCGCGAATGGATCGAATCAATTCCCACAAATTACGCCGGGCTTGCGGATCCAATCCTACGGTGGGCTCATCCAAAAAAACCACACGCGGTTTATGTATTAACGTCGTTGCTATGGAGAAGCGCTGTTTTTGTCCGCCGGAAAGTTTATCCACACGCGTTTTAGCCTTATCCGTCAGGCCGACTTTCGCCAGCAAGGCCGATGCATCATGATGCACATTGTACAAACCGGCAAACAGTACGCACACTTCGAGCAATGTGGAATTGGGATAATATCCCGCTTCCTGTAGCTGCACGCCGATTCGGCGTTTGATCAGCATCGGATCGCGATCAACGGAAAATTCTTCAATCAGAACTTCGCCGGAAGTTTTTTCGCGCAATGTCTCCATGATCTCAAGCGTCGTCGTTTTGCCGGCGCCGTTAGGACCGAGCAATCCGAAAATTTCGCCTTCGTACACATCAAAACTAATACCACGAATGGCTTCAAAAGAACCGTAATTTTTTTTCAGGTCACGCACCTGAACTATTTTTTTTCTCTCTGTCATATATTTCTCGATTAACCGAAGTGCAGGCCAATATACCTTTTTACGGCAATTTTTAAACCGATTTATTTTTACACTAAAAAATCACGGTCATAAGCTCAAACTAAAACCCATCACAACGGTTCGGTTGCTGAAATAACTCGGCACACTATGACGTTCGGAGAAATCCTCGGAATATGAATAATCAAGAATATTTCGGATACCCAAAAGATTGAGCGCTTCAATATATAACACGACATGTTTCTGCGGACCGAGGATAAAAAACTTCGACAGACGGGCATCAAGCCGCTTGAAATCCGGGAACCGATCGGAATAATCGGCGGCATAAACCGGTTGCCAAATCCCGCGCACCGGATCGTATTGACCGGCGGTAACCGGCGTATAGGGGCGTCCTGTCGCATACCGCAGTGTAGAAGCCAATTCAAAATTACGCCCAAGGTTTTGTTTGACGATCAATGAAATATTATGGGTGATATCATAAAGACTGGGCCGCATTGTTTGAATCTGCATTTCTTTTCGCCGCGTCTGAATAAAACTATAGGAAAACCAACCGCTGGTTTTTACAAAACCGCCCTTTAGAAAAAAATCTAAACCGCGCGCATACCCGCGCCCTTGACTGACATAGTTTTTATCTTCATCGGAAAGCGGCAGATGATCATACCATTTGTAGTACGACTCTATTTTTAGTTGATACGTCGCAGCATTCTTTTCCCACCCGACGACGGCATGGCGCGCACGCATCGCCTTAAGTTCGGGATTGCCGATGGTTTTATCGTACATCGTAATGTGCGGAAATTGATGAAATGTCCCGGCTGAAAAGCGTAAAAAAGAATTCGCGGCTAATTCATGCACAACGGAACCGCGTATATCCCATATTTGATTTTGTGACAAGGTCTGATAATCGGTGCGAAAACCTATTTGTGCCGACCAACGCCGCGCAATTTTTTGCTGCACTTCGGCATACGCAGCCACTACGGCAGCATGGTGATTTCCTTGCAAAACCACACTATCGGCGCCATTGTAATATTCGCCGCGCCGTAGCGGGAGTATATAATCAAACCGGTAGAAATCACCGTAGGTTTCTCCGCCAAAACTCAAAATGGTTCGGTTATGCAATGCATAATGATGATCCCAGCGCCATTTGATATTGTACTCACGGTTCGCCCGCTTCCAGTCACCGAACGTCCAGTCGTTACGGTACATGCTATACGACCACGACGCCTTACTTGTCCATTGGGGGTTAAATAATTCCGACCACTGGAGACTCACAACGCGATTGCCGGTTTCCAAGGCGTACCGCTGGCTATTGGACTGCAACGTCAGGTCAAACGTCTGTGCATCGCGGCTTTCCAATATCATAGCCTGGATTTGCCCCGACGGACGGTAATTATAATTAACGATGCCCGTGACATTGCTCGTTACCGGATCACGCACAACATCAAAAGCCGGTTTGTTCATTTTAAAAAGCAAAGCGGTCGAGGTATGATCCGCATAGACCTGCGCGGAAAGCGTATTGGGAATAATCTGCCGTTGTAATCCTCCGCCGACCGATACGAGATTGGCATCCACAGCTACCCTGTTTTGCGCCACGTGATTATCCGTTTCGATATCCAGGACGCCGGATAACGCATTGCCATACCGCACGGAAAAACCGCCGCTGGAAAAATATAATTTTCTGATCACGGCGGTTTTGACAATCGTAAAAAGACCGTTGCCCGCCGTATTTTCGCCGTGATACGGATGAGCCAACGTCGCACCGTTGAACAGAATCAGGTTTTCGGAAGGACTGCCGCCGCGCACGGGAACAGCCGCTGTCTCATCCGTTTGTGTTACACCCGGCAAAACCTTGACGCTCTGAAAAACATCGGCGGCGCCGCCCGGCGTAGTATATACATCTATTTTAGAAACGGCGACCTTGCCTTCACCGCCGCCGTAGGCGCTGGCCTCGATCACCAGTTCGCCCAATTCTACCGACTTCTCATGCATGGTGACATGAATTGTTTGAGCATGAGGTACTTTTATTTTCTTAACTTCCGTATCATAGCCGATCAAACTCGCTGTCAGATGACGCTCTCCGGCTATGTGCGTGCGAATAATCGCCACACCGCTGTCATTGGTAAACGCTCCGGCAAAATCGCCGTCGGCAAAATACACATTGGCGTACGCCACTTTTTTTCCATCACTATCCACCAACTGTACACGTACGGCATACGATGCGGCCGTCTGTGCGTAACTTTGGTATTGCGCGCATAGCAGCAGAACTACGATAAAAGTTTTTTTCATTTTTATACCGGATTGATTATTGCGTGTTTTTGTTCTCAAGTCGCATCAATTGCGCTTTAGCCCGGCGCGATTCGGGATTGATGGTCAATGATTTCTGATAACAACTTTTAGCTTCGTTAAACATTTTTTGCGCTTCGTATGCGGATCCTAAAAAAGAATAACACTCATCATAGCCCCATGTCGGCGCCAACGGATCCGCCGGCGGGTTGGTCGCTTCTTCTTCATACAAACGTATAGCTTTGAGAAAATCGCCCGTCGCTTTATCCGCACCGCCGCCAAACATGGACGGTGTATTCATCGTACCGATACCGGTAAGATAAAAAACACGAGGGCTTTTGGGATCCGCTTCGACGGCTTTACTCATATACTCCTGTGATTTAGGGCCGAGCCACATAGCCGATAATGGATTAAAACGAATTTTCATACCTGTGAGAGAGCCCGTTAATGCTAACGACTCCGCATGACCCGGTTTGAGCGTGTTGATTTTTTCCAATAGAGACAGTCCCGTTTCGATATATTGTTTACCGGCGTCTTCATCGGGTTCGCTGCCGTACAGTTTCATGATCGCCAGACGATAATGTGCAAATGCGCTCCAATACAACGGCCACACATTCTGCGGATCGGCCATAGCAGCCCGTTCACACAGTGCGCTGCCCTCGCGGATCATCGTTTCATTCCATGCGGCAAACCCATTTTGAATTTTGTTTTTTCCTTCGATGGCTATAGAAGCCGCCGGGTTTTGAGAAAAAAGTGTCCCCGCGGTCAACATCAGTACAACGATCATGCGCTTCATACATCCTCCTCTATTGTGATAATTAAAAATTAACGTACTCCAAATCCTGCGGCGCCAAAAAGCAATGTCGCATAAGGCCCGTTCCACAAAGGAATACTTCGCCCTTCCGTATCGCCGCCAAAGCGTTGCCAATCATTTGTAGCCGGTGTGTAACGATATCCGATTTGCATAGCGATGGCAAAACCTCCGCCGGAACGTCGCCCGCTGTCAAACAACGTATGCAATACGCCCCATCCGGCATCAATGGTCGTCGCCTTGACACGGAGTCTTGAAGCTCTGGCCGGCTGATCCAATATGTCTTCAAAATCCGCCGGTATGCGCTCGGCAATCTCCAACATAAAATCAGACTCACCCAATCCGACAAACGGATAAAAGCGCGTTGATCCTTTTTGTAAAAGTATGTATCCGATTTTAAACTGCCCCACAGCACCGCGCAGTTTTACCCGATACAGCGCATTCTCCGATACCGTGTTGCGGGCCATCAAAGCATGGCTTTCACCGCCAAACAAGAACCGTCCCAATACGGCAAAACCACCGCCGCCATACATCCAGCTCTGATTTTCGTAACTGCGGTATCCGCTATTCTTGAGGGTTTTATTAAAATCTCTCATATCTTGTTTACTCGCACCGAAAATAAAACCGCCGAATCCGCCATAGGTTTTACGAACTTGCTGCGCTGTGCCAGGGCTGACGGCAATTATTATCATACATACGAGAAACCATACACGATACCGCATAACTTTCCTTTCATTTTTAATAACAATACGCCCAATACCGTTTTTTTCCGACATACTTCCGCCAAACTGCAGTAAATGGGGGTTGAAGTGCACAATACTGCGTACGAAAAGCCCCTTTGTGCCGATGCATGCAAGGCATGCAACACGATTTTCAAAAAGTGGCAACCTAGGCATTGAAAAAAAATTTGCTTTCCGATGTTAGATTCGTTAATATGAAGTCCCCACAAGAGGTCTCCCCGACCTCTGGCTACGATAGAGACCCGGAAGCTTGTCTTCCGGGTGTTTTTTTTATAATGATGTTCTTTTTGTGCCGTATGACGGACAAAATTACATTTGACTTTCATGCGCCGTTTATATAATATCGAATACTATTTTGCACACTTGATGTCCTATCTCAATATTTTCTAGGAGGAATTTCCATGGCTCTGGATGCATTAGGCATGGTAGAAACCAAAGGTTTGGTCGGCGCAATCGAAGCCGCTGACGCGATGGTCAAAGCCGCAAAAGTCGAATTAATCGGCAAAGAAAAAATCGGCGGTGGTTACGTGACCGTCATGGTACGTGGCGATGTCGGCGCTGTAAAAGCAGCTACCGATGCCGGCGCTGCAGCAGCAGAAAAAGTCGGCGAACTGGTTTCCGTCCACGTCATTCCGCGTCCGCATCCGGAAGTGGAACTTATTCTTCCCAAAAAAGGCTCCAACTAATTTAACACGGCAAATCGTATGGCAGATGAACGTGCATTAGGAATGGTGGAAACGCTCGGATTGGTCGGTGCGATCGAAGCCGCAGACGCTATGATCAAAGCTTCCAATGTCAAACTGATCGGCAAAGAAATAACCGATGGTGCCATGATCACGATCAAAGTGGTCGGCGAAGTAGGCGCTGTACAAGCCTCTGTGTCCGCCGGTGAAGCCGCTGCACGTCGTGTAGGACAAGTCGTTTCCGTTCATATTATACCGCGTCCGGATGCAATGACGGAATCCATCATCTATGATGAAGGATTGGTAGAAGCTCCGAGCGGCGGCACGGGCTCAAAAAAAAAACTGAACGCCTGACGCTTGCGCAGCAAGATCTGTTTAAGGGTGTTCAAAAAGGCGAATCCATACTTAAGAAGAAAAAGTTAGTTGTTCCTGAAACCGATTATCATGAGTTCAGCGTTTCGGAACTTCGGCATTATGCACGG
Organism: bacterium; assembly: GCA_013360215.1. Taxonomy (NCBI): domain Bacteria; species bacterium. Next base: position 10,705 of record JABWCP010000014.1, read on the forward strand.
TCTGTTCCCAATTTCCCGCTAAAAGGCCGCGAAATTTCCAAAGCCAACCGGGATATGCTGATCGAAGAACTGGATAAAATAATTCCTAAAAAATAAACACCCTGAACATCCTTCAGGGTGTTCTTTTTTACGCTTCATTTCTACGACGTATGTTTAAATTGCCCGAATGGCTTCTGCGTGCCGACCGGCGAATTCAGGAGCTTAATCTCTTTCGCCGGATCTTCATCATGATGTTTCCGCTCATGATCGCGGCGATTGGTGTATTTGAAATCACCATACGCTGGTTTGATATCCACGCTATCGAGTACGCACACATATGGATCATACTAATTCCGCTTATTTTTTCTATCATCATATCGTATTTATCGGCTCGATTTACCGCGAAAGAAGTTGCCCATCCTATCAAACTCTTCATCGAAAGCGCCAAAGCCATCGCGCGTGGTAATTTTGATCACAAGGTCAATGTGCATACCAGCGAAGAAATGACTCAGCTTTCGCGCATTTTTAACTATATGACCCGTGAATTGAAAGAGATCAATCAGGGCAACATCCGAAAAACAATCCAAGAAAAAATTAAGACCGAAGCCATCATTCGCAATATTGCCGACGGTATTATCGTGGTCGGCCCGCTGAATGAAGTTCTGATGATCAATGAAGTGGTCGAAGGATGGTTTCATGTACAACAAAAAGCCGTCATCGGTTTTTCGCTCAATTTTTTCTTTCCCGAACTCAAATTTCTCGTGAAACAGGCGCTTGACACACAAGGCGAAACGGTTTTTCAGGACGAACTTACGATCAAGCCGCTCAATAGCCCCTCGGAAATCTATCTCGGTGCCAATGCTTCCAAAGTCATGGATAACGACGATCTGATTGCTTTGGTTATTGTTCTTAGAAATATTACGAAAGAAAAAGAAATTGATCGGATGAAAACCGAACTGGTGAATGTCGTCGCCCATGAACTGCGCTCACCGTTGACCAGTATCGCCGGTTTCAGTGAAATCATCAAAGATCCGCATTTATCGGAAGCCATTCGTAAAGAATACATTGATATTATCCACTACGAATCCGGTCGTTTAGCTGAAATGATTTCCAAGTTTCTGGACATCAGTCGCATTGAAAGCGGTAAAACGGTTATCAATAAAGTCCCATGCGATCTTACCACGGTTGTAGATAACACCATCACCGCCAACACACCGATGGCTCAAAAGCGCAGCATGCACGTCAGCAGCACATTGCCCAAATGGGTTCCTCTGGTTCACGCCGATCCCGACCTGATCGGTCAGGTCGTACTCAATTTCTTTTCCAATGCCGTGAAATACAGCCCCGAAGGTTCAGAGATCAAACTGCGTGTCGCGGTCGCGGATGATACGGTGATCGTGGAAGTGTCCGATAACGGCTACGGTATATCCAAAGAGAATATGAAACATCTGTTTCAGAAATTTTTTCGCGCTAAAGATGAGAAACATGTGAAAGATGTGGAAGGCACCGGTTTGGGATTGGCGTTCGTCAAAGAAATCATCCATCAGCACAATGGTACCATACATGTCGAGAGCGAAGTCGGAAAAGGTTCTTCTTTTTCGTTTGCCCTGCCGATTGATTTTACACTGCCGGAAAATGCTGCGCTCAAACCCGCTTCATGATATCTTTTCTAAGCAATGAACTCCTGATCTTTGTATTGCAATTGATACAACCTGTAATATAATCCACCCATAGCCAATAATTCTTCATGCGTTCCGCGCTCACGGATTCGCCCCTTGTGTAAAACCAGAATCTGATCCACGTGTCTGATGGTTGACAGACGGTGGGCAATGATTACCGACGTGCGCCCTTGCATCAGTTGGGCTATGGCTTTTTGTATCAGGCGTTCCGTTTCGGTATCGATACTTGATGTTGCTTCATCCAAAATCAATATCCGCGGATCAAAAACCAACGCGCGCGCCATCGCAATCAATTGGCGTTGGCCTACCGAAAGCGTGCTGCCGCGCTCTTGCACGGGTTCAAGATATTGTAAAGGAAGCCGGCGAATAAAATCATCCGCACCGACTCGCCGCGCGGCTTCTTCGACCTGCGCTTCACTAATATCATGACGACCTAGACGTATATTGTCTAAAATCGTACCCGAAAATAAAAATACATCCTGTAACACCACGGCCATCGTGCGACGCAAAGCATATTGATCCATCCGGCGAATATCCGTCTGATCCAGTAAAATATCGCCGCGCTGAGCTTCATAAAACCGCGACGCAAGGTTGATAATCGTACTTTTGCCCGAACCCGTCGCACCGACCAATGCAACACTTTGACCGGGCTGAGTAACAAACGAAATATCTTTTAAAATATAGTCTTCATCCGAGCGTATATCCTGAGGATTATAAGCAAAATACACATTACGAAATTCAATGCGTCCTGACATCACTTTCGGCGTTATCGGTTGAGCCGGATTAGGTATTTCCGTCGGTGTGTCTATGAGTTTGAAAACACGCTCCGACGAAGCCATCGCTGTCTGCAGAATATTGTATTTATCACTCAGATCCTGAATCGGCCTGAAAAACAACATGCCGTACTGTATAAAAGCAATCAATGTACCCAGTGTTATTGACGAAGAGCGCACTTCTCCGCTTCCATACCAAATCAACATGCCGATGGCAAAACTACTCGCCACGTTGATCGCCGGATAAAACCAGGCGTAATGAAATACCGAATCCAAATGTGAATCCGTGAGCGTACGATTGAGCGCATCAAACTTTTCAAAATTTTTCTTCTCACGATTAAAAATTTGAACCGTGGTGACGCCGGTGATATTTTCCTGAAGATACGAATTTAAAGCTGCGATTTTAAGACGCACTTCGCGAAACGCGACCCGTACCTTGGACTTGAACACAACGGATATATAGAATATGAGTGGCAAAATGGCCAGCGTAACGAGTGTCAAATGTACATCGAGAACAAACATCATGACAATAATGCCGGCCAATAAAAAAATATCACCGAAAAGATAGACAAGCCCGGAAGTAAACATATCGTTAAGCGATTCGATATCCGATGTTACGCGTGTGATAAGTCGGCCCACGGGGTTTCGATCAAAAAATTGCAAATGAAGATGCTCGAGATGCGTAAATAATTTCATCCGCAGATCAAAAATGATACGCTGACCCATCAGTTGAGTCACATAGATCACACAGTATTGTAAAAGAAATTCGCCGATCAAAAGAACGACAAACAAGATGGCAAAATTGCGTAAACGTAATCCGTCACCGGCCAGTATAGCCGCGTCCACGGCTTCCTGAACAAGTTTGGGACGGTATGCGCTAAAACCCTGAGCGGCTATTAATAAAATCACAGAAACAACGGCCATCCATCGATACGGGCGAACCAAACTCAATAGCCTACGCATCAAACGCGCATCGTAGGCTTTCCCCATGATATCATCATCTTGTGTCTGCATCGTGTATTATTGTCTTTCGTAATGATGTAATAATTCTTGGATCGGCTGCCGTATTAGAGCCTCGTTTCCTATAATTGCTAAAACCCAATGTTTGGGATCAATCATATCAGCGGCTTTTCTCAAATCATCCTGCTCTAACGATTGTAATTCGGCCAATTCGCGCTCAACGTAATCCGGCGGTAAATCAAAAAAAACGCCTTGTTCGATCAATAAAGCCATGCGCTCAATGGTTTCCATCGTAAACGGATGATGTCCTGAAAAATAAAGTTTTGCATCCTCGAGTTCCTGATCCGACACACCATCGGCTTTGATGGCTTCCAGTTCCTTTACAATAGCCGTAACGGCGCGAGGCGCATGAGCCGCAGAAGTTTGCAGCACAACGGAAAACATACCACCGAATTTACGTTTTGTAAGACTGGAATATACGGAATAAGCCAAACCTTGTTGCGTCCGGATATGATGGGTTAATCGGGACGATAAACCGGCGCCGCCTAGAATATAATTTAGCGCCATCTGCGGCACATGGCCCGGCTCACCGCGTGCGGGGCCGGTATGGCCCAGCGCAATGTGCGCCTGTGCGATCGGACGGTCGGTCAAACAAAAAAACCGTTGTCCCAATGGTTGCGGGCTATCCATCTGAATCGTGCTTATATTTACCGAATTTTTAAAATGGGAAGCCCAGTTATTTTCAACGAACGTTCTCATTTTAATTTCATCCACATCACCGACCACCGTCACGATCGCACCGCACGCGGTGAGCTTTTCGTTATAAAATCGCAGCACTCCATCGCGCGATAAATCATCCACACCGCTTTCCATGCCATCGGTCGAGCGGCCATAGGGATGTCCACCAAATAATGTACTTTGGAATAATTCTCCCAATAAAACCCCGGGCATATCTAATTTCTTTTTACAATCGGCTTTCATTTGCCCTCGTGCACGTTGCAGTTCGTGTTCCGGGAAAACAGCATCCGTAAGAATTTCGTGCACGATCTGAAGTGCCGGATCCAATTGTTCGCGGCTAACAGTTAGATGTAATGTAAACGCATCATGGGTAACTGATACGGAGAGCGAAGCCGCCAGATATTCCAGCGCATCGGCTATACTCAGAGCGGTTTGTTTGGATGTGCCGGATTTTAGCGTCAGCGCAAGTAACTTACACAGACCGGGTTGGTCGGCGGGTTCATGCGCGATACCGAAAGGAAATCGCAAGCGTAAAACCACAAAAGGTGTGTGCGTGGATTGACGAAGGTGAAACGTCCACCGATTGGATAGAGTGTGGGACACGGCTCCGACGAAATTAGAAAGCGGATTGAACTCGGGCACTTCTAATCGCGCGGATTGGTAAATTTGAGCGATTTATAATCTTGTCCGACGATGACGGTAACTTCAAGCATCAACTGTGGGTTCTTCTGCTGAATAATACCCGACTCGCCGACACCAAGCGCGACGGCGACTTGTTGTGCACCGGCTAAATTTCCAGCCCGATCCTGTACGATTGTTTTTTTGTAATTGGAATTCGGCGCATTGCCCGTACTCACAACATCAAATCCTTTACTGCGTAGATAATCGGCCGCTTTGGCTGCCAGTTTGGGTACACCGCTGCCGTTGAGCACTTCGATACGGATTTTCTGAGGACGTGATTGGGTACCATCAAACGTGGTTGACGGTGAAGTCTCCGCAGGAACTTCATTGGTCTGTGTTTCGGCTTCTGATGTGCCGCTGCTATTGATACGAATAATCAACGAAATCACGAGAATTAAAACAACTAGGCCCAAACCGCCAATCATGTAATTCAAAATTTTGTCCCACTTGGGATCGTGAATGCCGGTCATCGTCAGTTGAGTCGGCTCCGGCTTCGGATCTTGAGTTCGGGTAGCCGATGTTTGGTCCAAGGTCTGTGTTGATTCTTTCGGACGGTCGTCCGTGCGTACTTTGCGTTGCATATCCACTCCGTAAACAATTAATCCCGACGGTATCGGGATTAAAAGTATTTTTAAGGCCTCATAAATCCGTAATCGTCAAACAATCCTCCTGAACCGCTTCGTTGCGGGCCCGGATTAAAAAGACTATTACCAGTATAATAAGGATTGTTACTGTATCCCACTTGCATCTGAAAATGTCGGCTCGGTCTATAAACCAATTCTGCTCCGTGCAATATTTCACGGTTTTTTTGCATTAGGCTATTCTTATTCTGACCAAACGGCTGATGCATCAATCCTGTATTGAGACGCAGCACCAAAGGATCCGAGAGACGAATATTAAGCGAATTGGAATACATGCCCAAGGTACCGCTTGCACCGCCACCGCTATAATATGTCATGGCATAACTCTGCGTCATCGTCACGCGGTCGGAACCGATAAAACTGAGAAGCGATCCGGGAACGGCTGAAGTAATACCACCATGCACATCGATGGGTTCACGCCCAGTCTGAGTTTTGAGTTGCGCGGAAAGCGAAACTGAACAAAGCCCGAAAATCAAAAGGAATATTGTTTGTTTTTTCATGCTAACCCTTTCTACGCTTAGCCGAATCAATATCAAAAAAAGGTATAAAAAAGTCAAGAGAACGCAGCTCGGTTTTTATGGTACCTCGACAACGTACCCGATGCCGTAAACCACGCCGTCAGCGATAAATTTTTCATATACCCCCGTTTGACCGATAACCGATTGCACTTCCCGCGCAATTACGCCTTCGATCACAACACTATTTTCGGCGGCATTGGGTTCGTAATAACTAACGTCATGCGTATAGACGGAAGACGGTAAAATCGCGCGCACAGGCCACGCAGGCCATTGCACACCGCGCGCTGAACCGGATTTTTTCACATAGAGTCGGATACGTGATGCCACATAAGGACGGAGCGCCTCATATTCCCATGTATCCATTTCTTGATTACAATAATGCATACTATCCAGCCAACCGCCTTGGGCTGAAAATCCAAGCCCTCGCACAGCGAGCGTATCCCAACCTATGATCCACTCTATCACTGGAATCGCCGCGGACGTATCCACAGTTTTGTGATGCATGGCCTTCACAGAATCCCTGATGTTTTGTATGCGTTTTATACGTTCACGAAACACTTGCGGTTTCATATGACCGAGCATCCAACGGCGTTTACCTTCGTTATATGCGGGACGTATTACCACACCGTTGGCATAAATTGCCAAAGATGGCGCATTGAGTTCCTCGCCGGTCCAAGCGGCCGCACCGCCGCGAACCCATTTGGAAAAAACAATCGGACTCTCCGGTTCAATCAAAACATGCCGCGATGTACATCCAATAGCACCAAACAAAAAAATAAAACTGCCTACAAATTTAACCATGGAACGGCTCCACCGCGATATCAAGCAATTGCCTGAAATCGGTCAATTCGTAATCCGCACCGGATTCGCGGGTATCAAACGTATCGCCGTATCGGGCAAATGCCGTTTTCATTCTGATCTGTTTGGCACCGGCCATATCGCGTTCCGCCCAATCACCGACCATCAAAGCGTGCTCCGGCTGGATGTCCATCTGGGTAAGCGCTTTGCGAAACGGCTCCGGATTAGGTTTTCGCTGAAACGTATCTTCGTACGTCACGACGGCATCAAAAGTATGATGGAGACGCAGATAGCAAAGGCGCAGCCACGCTTCGCGCGTCGGCGCATCACTGACAACGGCCAATTTAAAGCGCCGTTTGACCAATTCATTGAGCGTGGATAAAACATGCGGATAGGTGACCAGCGAAGCTTCGCGGGTCTGGCGATACGCCACAATACCGTTGGCTAAGATTTTGTGGTCAATGCGGCCAAGCGTATTCTCCAAAAAAATATCGAACACCTTTTGGTATTCGTAGCCTTGCGAATTATAGATCGTCCATATTTTGGATATAATATCTTCTTTTTTTACCTCCAAGCCGGCATCTATCATGGCTTCCGCTGCACTGGCAATCGCACGTTCTTTGAGGCGCATAAAATCAACAAGGGTATTGTCGAGATCAAAAATAATCGCTCGCAGATGGATATCGGGTTTCACCATACAAAATCCATTTAATGTATTTCGTAATTTTTTTTGCGCATGGCCACATTTAATACAAATCCGATCAGGAACATATTGGCCCAAAGCGCCGAACCGCCATAACTCAATAAAGGTAAGGGTATACCCGTAACCGGCATAAGACCAGTGGTCATGCCTATATTGACAAGCAACTGAAACGCAAACAGCGACGCAATACCGATTAATGCGAGACTGGCAAATTTATCATCAACCGCATCGGCAATAATGACAATTCGAAAAATAAGGATACCGAATAATGCCAACAAAAATAGACTCCCTAAAAATCCGAACTCTTCCCCGATCACCGAAAAAATAAAATCCGTATGCTGCTCCGGTAAAAAATTGAGCTGCGTTTGCGTGCCGTGAAGATAGCCTTTACCGGCCAAGCCACCTGAACCGATAGCAATCTTGGATTGTGTAACCTGGTAACCGCTGCCCTGCATGTCGCGTTCCGGTTCTATGAAATTGAGAATACGCTGCTTTTGATAATCTTTGAGTGATTCCCAAATCGGTTCCGATGAAAGTCCCACAATCACATTGACGGCAAAAACGCCAAGGATGATCAGTGTTTTTCGTTTTGAAAAATACAGTATGGTCAGAATAATAAACAGCATCGTAATAAACGCATTAAAACTGTAACCGCTGATGATGTGCACCAGTACGGTCGCAATCGGCGAAAACATAACGAAGATGGAAAACAACGATATACCGTTCCAATACAGGATAGGCAGCGCTACGCTGCCCACGCAAAGCGCCGTACCCAAATCGGGTTGTTTCATAACTAACAGCATCGGTATCGCCGCAACGGAAAACACGATAATGATATTCATCACTTGCGAACTGTTGACTTGCCGCAATGCCAATATCCGCGCTATAAAAAGAATGGCTGCAATTTTGGCAAGCTCCGACGGTTGGAATCCGAATGGGCCAAGAGTAAACCAGCGCCGAGCGCCATAACGTACCGAGCCGGCAAAAAAAACTAAAATAAGAAGCGCTATGGTGACAGCGAAAACAGTAAACGAGGCGCCATCTATCAATCGCAGCGGGATAAGCACCGTCATGAGCATCAGCATGACACCGATGAAAAAAAACGTGAGCTGTTTGGTGAAATTTAATTGATCGCCCGTAAACGTCGCACTGTAAATACACGCCAATCCTAAACCGCACAACATCAATGTGGGCGCAAGAATCAGATAATCCAAGTCCTGTAAAAATTTTTTAATTCGTTGTACCATGAACTTCGACTACGGCCGCTTGCGGGGCCGGAGTATTTTTAGGCGTTTCTTTGCGATCTTTTTCTTTCGGATCAAACGATTTTTTGTTCCGAACAAAATTGAAATAATAATTCATCACAAGTGCACTCATCGGCGCCGCCACATCGGAACCCTCGCCGCCGTTTTCCATTAGCACAACTATAGCTATTTCTGGATTTTCATACGGTGCGAAACCTACAAACCAGCCGTGATAACCTTCGGTACCGGAACCGACTTTACCATGTACGTTCTCTGCCGTTCCTGTTTTACCAGCAACCTGCGCCGCTTTCAATCCCGCTTTTTTTCCCGTACCTTCAAAATAATTGACGACGCCGAACATCGCTTGCCGCATCATATCCATGTGTTCTTGTTTTACGGCCACATGCTTGACCGGGAATGTTACACGGCGGATACCTTCACTATCCTCCGCATACCGCACCAAATGCGGCGTTTGGTAAGTGCCGGCATTCGCAAAAATCATCGCGTATTGCAAAAGTTGCACGGGTGTCACCAAAATTTCCCCCTGACCGATACCCAGATTGACCACCGCGCCGCCTTTCCAATTATTGAAACCATACCGGCTGTTGTAGTATTCTGTCGTAGGAATCAATCCGCGGCGTTCGTTGGGAATATCCGTTCCTGTAGGTTCACCCAGACCAAACATACGCGCATATTTAGCCAAACGGTTGATCCCCAATTTCCATGCTAATTCATAAAAATACACATCGCACGAACGCACCAATGAACTGGAAACATTCATGTGACCGTGGCCTTTGAGATTCCAGCATCGAAATTTATTACCACCGAGCTGATACACGCCTGTACACTCCACATACGTTTCCGGTGTTACCAATCCCTCTTCCAAACCGGCCAATGCCGTGATCATTTTAAAGGTGGAGCCAGGCGCATACCCGCTCTGTACCATACGATTAAAAAGCGGTTTGTCGGGATTTTCATTAAGCTCGCGCCATTGATCAATCGTAATGCCGTCCACAAACCAACGAAAATCATAATCCGGTTTGCTGGTTGCAGCCAAAATTTCACCCGTTCGTGTATCGGCCACCATGATCGAACCGCGACGCGTGCCCAAAGCGCTTTCGACAAATTTTTGATAATCATTGTCTATCGAGAGATACAGATTATAACCGTCGCGCGGGTGCTTGGATATGCCGAGATCGCGCAGAACTTGCCCCTTGGCATTGGTTTCTAAACGATGATATCCTTTTTCGCCACGCAATTCGACTTCGTAAAACTTCTCCAATCCCGATACGCCGACACGCTCGCCGATTTTATAGTCGGTATCCTGAAACTCGGCAGTTTTGTAATAACCGATGGTATTATCCGTAATCTGGCTCATATAGCCGATCAGATGCGGCATGGTAATATCGTCGGCATAAATCCGGTTGATATCTACTTTATATCCGATGCCTCGATGAAAACGGCGCTCTTCTTCAAGATGCGCGATCGTGACAAAATCCACTTCCGGTTTTATTACAACCGGTGCGTAGGGCCATGCGCCGCGCAATTTTTTGAGAATGTCCTCATCCGTCATACCGGTCAGCGAACGCACATACTGCATTTCGCCGGCGTTAAGCGTGTCAAATTCCGACAAGGTAATCGTCAATGCAAACGTAGGCCGATTTTCAACAATGCGCCGTCCATATCGATCGTAAATCAATCCGCGCGAGGGAATCTGATCAATCGTGCGGGTGCTGTTATCCTCAGCGCGTGCGTGAAAATTATCATAAGCCATGATTTGCAAATAAAACAAACGGCCGAGCAGCATCAGCAAAATAGCCGCCAACGAAACATACATGGTAACGACACGATGATGATTCATAGTTTATTAAAAATCATAAATAGTGTTGAAACGAACATAGTCCAGTGTGCGCAGGGGTATGGAAAGATAAATCACAAAAGCGGTAACGGCTGAATACAGTGAATTCCATAATCCATAGTGAAACATCAGATTCCAAAAATCTACGACGCCGTCCAGCGATTGGATCGCATAAAAAAACACGGCATGAATAACCGATAGAAAAAAAATCATGATCGGGAAATAATATTTTTCGATCAACATCACGCGATCGGCCGCGAAGAAGTATGTCGCAAAGGCGGCAATTGTTTTACATAACGCATTGAGTCCGTAAAAATCAATCATCGCATCTTGCCAAAGCCCAACCGTAAATCCAAATAACATACCCGGGATCTGCCCGAGGCGCATGCTTACAAATACCGTCAATATCAAAAGCAAATCCGGCACATTATCCCCGACGGCCAGAAAAACTGAAACAAAACTTACTTGCATCAGGTAAAAAAAAGCCGCCGCACCCAGCAGCGAGAATGTCAAAATATTTCGTTTACGACGCATAGGTCAACGCTTTACGATAAAATAATTTTCAAAGCCTACAGCCACCGAACGCGTTCGGGACGTATCCGTTACGACAAACACTTCCTCCAAACGATCGAAATCAACGGCCGTTTGCACCCGGATATCTTTAAAAAGGCCTTCGATCTCGTTATTCACTTCCGTAACCACGCCGACACGAAAATTAGGAAGAAAATATTCGCTATACTCTGACGTCAGAATGACATCGCCGATACGCACATCCAGATTCTTAAGAACGCCATAAAATGCCACTTCATCCGGATTGCCGAGCCAAAATACCACTCCGTTGGCACGGGTACGTTGTATTTTTGCGGCAACACGAAAATTTTTATCCAACAGCATCTGGCAAACGGAATGCTCTTCAAACACTTCGGCGATCTGGCCGACAAGACCGTATTCGTTGATCACATTTTGGTGCAGCCGTACACCATCGGCAGAACCTTTATCCAAAACAATATTACTGATCGCAGGACGCGACTCCCGTGCAATGATGCGTGCGGGGCGCACACTCAGCGGAAACCGACTTCGAAATTCGACCAACTGGCGCAGGCGCACGTTTTCCATATACGCATCTTCCAAAACGATATTACGCGACGCCAATTCGATATTGCGTTGTTGTAATTCCTTAATAACAACATCCGAATCGCGCCACCGCGGACCGGATGAAATTTTTTCACCCAGCATCGCCGCGAGATAAATCACGCGTTTGCGGAGAAAAATCATCGATTGATTGGGATTATTCTGCAAAAGAAGAATAGATGCGATGACAAGAACGAGAAAAACAAATGAATGCCGGTAGACATACAGGATCTCTTTCAGGCCGGCATAAAAGTTTCTTAGTTTCCAGAGCATGATGGGATCTTAATGCACGCTACCGGTACGGTACGGCGATTAGTATTTGCGATTTTTGAGAATGACGGCCTGATATTTGGTCAGATTTTCCAGAACGCGTCCGACACCGCGCACGACGGCGGTCAGCGGATCTTCGGCGACGATCACCGGTAAACCCGTTTCTTTGCGCATACGCTCATCGAGCCCTTTGATCAAAGCACCACCGCCGGTAAGAACAATACCGCGGTCAATCAGGTCCGATGCCAATTCAGGCGGGGTTTTTTCCAATGTACTTTTCGTACCTTCCACGATTTCACGAATCGTTCCTTCCAGTGCGCGTCGTACTTCTTCGGAATCCGTTTTCATCGTTTTGGGAATACCCGAAACAATATCGCGACCTTTGATTTCCATTTTCAATTCCTGCGCAAGCGGTACGGCGGAGCCGATATTACATTTGATGTCTTCCGCCATTTGTTCGCCCAAAAGCAAATTGTGCTGGACGCGGAAATATGTGATAATAGATTTAGTCAGTTCATCACCGGCGCTGCGAATCGAACGGTCGCATACGATGCCCGACAATGCAATCACGGCGATTTCGGCCGTTCCTCCGCCGATATCAATCACCATACTGCCTTTGGAAGCTTCGATATCTATACCCACGCCGATCGCCGCCGCCATAGGTTCTGCCACAAGATATACTTCTTTTGCCCCGGCATGTTCAGCCGAATCGCGCACGGCACGTTGTTCGACCATTGTAATTCCGGAAGGAACGCCTACGACAACGCGTTTACCCATAAACCGGGCCGGGCTCACCTTGCGAATAAACTCCTGCAGCATCAGCTCGGTCATTTCGAAATCAGCGATCACTCCGTCTTTCAGCGGACGCACCGTGAGTAACTCGTCATGGGTACGTCCTTCCATTTCTTTGGCTTCTTTGCCGATCGCCATCATTTTATTGGAGCGCTTATTGATCGCTACGATCGAAGGCTCATTGATCACGACGCCTTTGTCTTTGACATAGACCAACGTGTTGGCCGTCCCGAGGTCAATCGCAATTTCATTGTTAAAAATATCAAACAGGCTCATAACGCTCCGTATGCGTGGTTTTCTTAAATGGATCTAATGTTTGAAATGACGGATACTTGTAAATACCATCGCCATATTGTGTTCATCCGCCGCCGCGATTACTTCCGCATCTTTCACGGAACCGCCCGGCTGGATCACGGCCGTAGCACCTGCCGCCGCCGCCGCGTCAACGCCGTCGCGAAAAGGAAAAAAAGCATCCGACGCGATGGCCGAATTTTTCAACGAAAGCCCACTCTTGCCGGATTTGCTGACGGCTAACTCCGACGCATCAACCCGGGACATTTGTCCGGCACCGATACCGAGTGTCCGATCCGCCGCGGCATATACGATGGCGTTGGACTTAACGTGTTTGACGATCGTCCATCCGAAAAGCAACGCGTGCATTTCTTCCGCATTGGGAGCGCGTCGCGTTACGACCTTCCACTCCGTCTGCCCCGCACGACGCATATCGGCGTCCTGAATCAAATAACCATCCAACGCTTTGCGGATCTCCGGCAACGCCGACCCCTGCGCCCGCGCCGCTTCAAAATCATAACGGATTAACCGGATATTTTTTTTCTTGGAAAGGATCTCAATTGCACCCGATTCAAATTCCGGTGCGATGATCGCCTCCACAAACACTTCACTTAAGGCTTCGGCGGTCGTCGCATTGAGACGGCGATTAAAACCGATCACTCCGCCAAATGCCGAAACCGGATCTGTGGCTCTGGCATTCTGGTACGCCTGATACAAGTCGTCGTGCATCGCGGCACCGCAAGGATTGGTGTGCTTGACGATAACGCATGATGGTTTTTCAAAATCCGATACAACGCGCACACAGGCATCAAGATCGAGAATATTGTTGTATGACAATTCCTTGCCGTGCAACTGATCATAATACTTTTTAGAGTGAAAATTAGCCGCATAAAATGACGCTTTTTGATGCGGATTTTCGCCGTAGCGGAGCGGCTGAATTTGCTTAAACGTAAGATTTATTTTTTCGGGCAATGTCTCCGAAGAAGCGGTTACCTTAGATGCGAAATAACTTGAAATCAACGCATCATAACGTGCCGTATGTTCAAACGCCTTGATCATCAAACGATAACGGGTGTCTTGCGATACATCGCCGCTAGTCATGATTTCCTGCATGACAGGTTCGTAATCCGACGGATCTACCAATACAATGACACTGCGATAGTTCTTTGAAGCCGATCGTATCATCGAAGGTCCGCCGATATCAATATTTTCGATAGCCTCATGCAAAGGTACATCGGGTTTGCTGATCGTCGCTTCGAAGGGATATAGGTTAACCGCCAAAAGATCGATCATACCGATGCCGTGGTGATTAGCTTCTTCCATGTGGGTAGCATTATCGCGCAACGCCAGAAGTCCGCCATGTATCTTAGGGTGCAGTGTTTTGACGCGGCCATCCATCATTTCGGGAAATTGCGTGAGGTCCGAAATTTTTACGACGGGGATTCCATTTTGAGACAGCGCGGACGCCGTACCGCCGGTTGAAATAATTTCGACACCGACTTGATGCAGTTTTTGAGCCAGCGATTGAATTCCTGTTTTATCGGATACACTAATAAGCGCACGTCGAATCATCTTGGAAGCAACACTTTTATAAATAAAATATAATTTTTCGGGCGCGCCAATGTAGAAACTGAGCGGTTAAAATGCAAGGTGTTTAGAGGCGAAATTCATTTGATAAGGGCATGGAAACGTAGACATACTTATAACAAACCCTCTCGCTGATAAAATAAAAAAGGAAGAGTTTTAGCTCTTCCTTTTTTATACGATTCCTTATACCTACTATTGAGCGGTCGCCGTAAATTCGCCGGACTGCAACACTTTACCGGTGCTGTCCACGATTTCGACTTTCCAGGTACCGGCACGGTGCACTTCATAAAACGCATACGTGCGCATCGACCAGGATTTGATTTCGAGCGGTACTTCATTTTTCAAGGTTTCGCCGTGATACCATTTCATGGTAACCGTCTGGCCTTCACCGCCGACAACTTTGATCCAGCAATAAACATTGCTTCCATTGGCGGGAAACGATGTAGCTTCGCCGACAACTTCGCTTTTCTCGACGGCGGTACCAAACTTCATGCCGTCAATCTTAACCTGAGCATGACCGGATTGAACAAATGCCAATGCGATCAAAATGACCAAAGCACTTACGTACTTCATACTACACCTCTTCTTAAAATTAATAAAATAAATATCGCGAGTTTTCCCACTTCGCATGCCTATTATACACGAAAGTGTCTACGTGGTCAATATATAAATATAAAAACCTACGAAAAAATCGCAGGTTCTAATAGTAACCGTCTATTTTTTTAAATTTTATCTCGATCCGGCGCCCCATTCGTAATTAAGATCCAAACGAAATGAAACCTCTTTTTTATCTTCTTCCGACGGATTGTCAACAATCAGGTAATACAGTGTTTTTTGCGCTCGAAATTGATTAAGTAACCGAATTTTAAATGTGTGTTGTATTTTTTCGCCGGAATCATACTGTGTTTTGTAGGGTTCTTCTTCTTTAAATTTGAGAAAATTTTCTTCGTCCATCACCATCACACGCGCTTTGCGATCGCCACCGTCTTCGACACGCCATTCACCATCCACTTCGATCGCTTCCATCTTATCTTCCAGCGTAATTTCAAACTGATAATACTCACCTTTTCCAAGTGTTTCTTTCTTTTCGACATGTGTGATTTTACTGTTCATCACGGCTTTATTGCTGCCGCAGCCAAACAGCATCACGGACGCCAACATCGCTACGCTATAAAGCCAAATTTTACTTAAGCGCATACATTTCCCTTTCTGAAATAATAAAAGTTATTGACCTCGCATACATCAGTATATCTATTTTGAGGTAAACGATGATTCATCCTTTATAAAACATCCATTTGGCTAATTCGGGCAACGTGATTTTTTTACCGTACATGAGGATTCCGATACGATATATGCGACCGGCTACCCACACAGCGCTCAAAAAACCGACGATCAGCAAACTCATCGAAAGGGCCAATTGCCACCAAGGCACGCCAAAAGGTATTCGTCCTAACATTACAATGGGTGATGAAAACGGAATCATCGATGCCCAAAATGCCACCGGCCCGTGCGGATCATTGACCGAAACCTGAAGCAGAAAAAAAGATAGAATCACCGGTATGGTGACGGGAAATGATAACGACTGCACGTCACCGGCATCATTGGCGCCCGAGGCCGCGGCGGCGTACAATGCCGCATAAAAAAGATAACCGCCTAGAAAATAAAACACGAAGCAGAAAAATAATTCTGTAAAATTAATCGAATCCAGATTTTTCATAAATACGGTTATCGCCTCCGCATCACGGGCGTTGATACCGCCTTGGGCAAGTGCATCCGGAGATAGCTGACCCATCTGCGGACCCAGCAGCAGCATTGCCCCCTGAAACAGTAACGCGCCGATAGCTATCCATGACACGAGCTGAGTCAATCCGACGGCAGCTACGCCGAGTATCTTACCTGTTAACATTTCAAAAGGCCGCACGGACGAGACGATCACTTCCACGATGCGATTGGCTTTTTCCTCCACCACACCATTCATCACCATCACGCCGTAGATGATAAGAATGATATAAATAATGATACCCATAATAATAGCCGTCGTAAGAGCGACAACTTTATTATCTGAAGACTCACCTTCTTCGGTCATAATGATCGTTTCAAACGAAACACGCTGTTTGATCGCATCGATCTTATCCTTAGTCATTCCGGCCTCGGATAATCGCTCTTTTTCCTGTTCACGTGACAGTTCGCTATTGATATATAAGGTTGTCGTAAACCCAAGACCGCGGGATGAAAAATATTTTACCCCATCGTTTGGATCGGTACTAGCCGCAGGAATATACAAAACACCGTCATAATTATATTTGGTGTCCCGATACACGCGTTTGAGCGAATCCAGGGGCATGGATTCGTAGAAAAACTGAACAAGCCGTGAATCCTGTAATTTCTGAATATATAACCCGCTTTCGTCTCGTACGGCAATACGTTCGGCATCGTTATTGCGCGCGATCAGAAATATCGTCACCGGCAAAAGAAGCATCAAAAAAGGTACGACCAGTGTCGTAATCAAAAATGATCGTTTGGTCACGCGGCTGATATATTCACGTTTTAAAACAAGGCCTATTTTACGCATGGTTGTATCCCTTCACGTGTTCGATGAAAATTTCATTGAGCGACGGTAAAACCTCCTGAAATGCATGCATTTCCACCCGGCTCAAAAGGTGCGTTAATAATTGATTGGGCGAAACACCGGGTTGTGTTGCGATCACGGCCTCACCCGTTTTTTGAGATACGATCGAATAAACGGCATCGCCGGATTGCGGTAAAGCTCCGTCAAATTGTATGCGATAGTGATGCTTTTTGAACTGTTGTTTGATCGCTTTGACTTCACCATTAAGTATATTTTGACCTTGATGCACCAGCGCTATACGATCGCATATTTCTTCGACTTGCTCCATACGGTGTGTGGAAAATATAATCGTCGCACCCAGTTCTTTGAGACGATGGATTTCATCTTTGATCAGATCGGCATTGATCGGATCCAATCCGGAAAAAGGTTCGTCCAGTATAAGCAGGTCCGGTTCGTGTACGACGGTTGCAACAAATTGAACTTTCTGTTGCATCCCTTTGGATAACTCCTCTACCTTTTTATTCCACCAGTTCATGATATCCAACCGTTCAAACCAAGCTTTCACTTTTTTTTCAGCATCCCAAGATGACAACCCTCGCAACTCGGCGAGATACATCACATGATCGCCGATTTTCATTTGTTTATACAATCCTCGTTCTTCAGGCATATATCCTATTTTTTGAGTGTGTTCGGGTTTGATAGGATTCCCGTCAAAAAGAATAGCGCCTTCATCCGGCATCGTGATTTGTGTGATCATACGGATCAATGATGTTTTGCCTGCACCATTGGGGCCAAGTAAACCGAAAATGGATTGCCGAGGCACGTCCAGAGTAATACGATCCACCGCCGTGTGCGACTGATAGCGCTTGACTACATCGCGCACAGAAAGTTTAGCATCCGTCATCGTCATGATTTTCCCTCGAAAGTAATTAATTATGTAAAGTCGTTTCTATGTTTTCCAAGACTTGTAACTGAGCCGCCATTTGTTGTGCATCTTTATCAAACATCCAGCGAACATAAGGGCGATAAAAAACTGTAACTACGGCGATAAAACCCATAAATCCGAGTTTGAAATACATCATATAATTTTCGTTTACAGCCTCCATAGGTATAAACAAAACAATCAATGCAAGCACTATGCTGAAGCCGTATGCCGAACGCAGGTAGATACGAATTGTTTTTTGATGAAGCCGAAGGTATGCCGTATGACGTGCACGCAGATCAATTCCGTAATCTAATGATGATACCCGGCGAATCAGAAGAATAAACAAAAAGCCATTGGGTATAATAAAAAGAAAAGACGCCACTGTAATCGTCAATGAAATCAGTGGTAAATGCGATTGGACAAATAACACCGCGCCAATCATAAAAAGGATGGCCAACATTCCGCTCAATTCAAAAAGAAGTTTTTTTCGGATACGAAGTTGCGCCGTTCGAATCCGCATTTCCAGAAGTTCACGAATATCCTTTTCATTCATACCGGTTTGAGGATAAAGCGACTGCCCTTGTTTCCAAAGTTCACGGAGTTCATCGTTTTCCATGATTTCCGGCCTCCATGATTTGTTTGAGTTGTTTCTTAATACGATTGATTTTTACGCCGACGTTGGATTCCGTCAGACCCATGATCACCGCCATATCGGCGTAACTTACTTCCTCGAGATACAAAACGATCAGCGCTTTTTCGACGGGTTCGAGCTGCGTTATCGCCGACTCCAATCTCCGTAACGGTTCGGTGTCTTCACTTTTTTCCGGAGCCATATTTTCCAGTACGCCGTCTTCCACCCGCTCGGCGACGATCGAACGCTGCTGCTTACGTTTGTACATCAGCGCCGTATTGAGTGCCACGCGATAGAGCCACGTCGAAAACTTGGAAGCACCTTCGAATCGCGGATACGATTTCCATGCATTGAGCAAAACTTCCTGAAAAAGATCATCCTGATCATCCGGCGTGTGCGCGTACACCCGGCATATTTTATAAATGATCCCCTGATGTGTATGCACCAGATCGAGAAAAGTTTTAGAAATAACGTCCATCCGACCTTTCGTTTTGCTCATAGGTTGCCGCAAAGTGCGAAAACTTACAAGGTTTCAAAACGAAATCGTATAAAAAAGAAAACCGGGTATGAGGAAACCCGGTTTATACGATATATTGCAGGGCGCCGATATATCGCGGATACATATATAGGATAAACTAAGGCGTGCGGGATTTGGTTTTGAAAAAACTCAGCACGGTTTCCGTTGTATTAAAATCATTAAAAAACCATTGATGTCCTTCTTCTTCCGGCGTCAGCAGACGGATTTCATGGCCCGATTCCAAACCATACCGATCCAACGTAGTATTTTTCCCCGCTTTTTCGCCGATCGCCGTTCGCTGCATTTTATAATAATTGCCCCACCACGTTAATGTTTGTGGCGCAGAAAGCAGCGAAAAACTGCCTTCATTGGAACCTTGATACGGTAAAACGCCGTCATTTTTACCGTGAATGATAAGCACCGAAGTTTTTTCTTCCGGCGCACCATAGGTGGAGAGCGGCTGATTCATCGACGATGCCACACTGGCAACAGCGGCAAAACGATGGGATAAACGGCAAGCCACATGATGGGCAAAAAGCCCTCCCTGCGAAAATCCGACAGCATATACACGGCGCGTATTTACAGGATATTTATCTATCATCGTTTTATATATCGCATCAATAAACCCTATGTCGTCAATGCCGAGACGGTAAGGTTTATTACACCGGCAGCCTTCGTCCCAATTTTCGACTTTGGCATCCGGATACACAAAGATACAGGAATCACCCCACGTACTTTTGTCAAAACCGGAGAACGAACGAATACCCGCGCCGTTTCCGCCGGCGCCGTGAAAAACAAAAACGAGCGGATATTTTTTTCCATCGCGTAGCATCGGCACCGATGTGATATATGTACGATCGGCAAAAGTCGAATCCGCCACCGTTTCGGGATACACCGGTTTGAGCGGCCCGTCTTCGCATGCCGTCATCATTGCAGCCAATGTATAGATCATAAGAAGTAAGGAATGCAGCATAGTTATTTGGCCTCCGGTGTAAAGCGACGAATCATCGGAGGCGCCGCCTTGGTTATATCCAATTGATGATTTTTATCGTAAGCGCCCCACGGGCTATTGGCTATGTAGTACAAAGAACCGCTCGCCACACATCCCAACGTAGGTTCACCTAAGAAATGAGCATTATTATCAATAACCTCAACGGAAGTGATTTTATTCCATGCCGGATCACAGCTCAATCGTAGAACACGCAACGGGCTTGTTCCATTTTGTATCGCATAAATGGCCGTGCCGTCTATCAGTAATCCATCAATGCCTCGCAACAGCGAAGACGGCTTGAAGAATAGTTTTACCGTTTCACCTGTTTTGATGCTAAGGCGATAGATGCCGGAAACGTAATCAGCGATGACAATGTACTGCTGATCGTGCGTTACGTCGATACCTTGCAAATTCCATACGTCATCCATTGTTTTCCATTTTACCATTTTTTTCATATCCGGATCGATGTGATAAATCTCCGGCGCTTTACTGTCGCTGATAAAAACCGAACCCGAAGCCGTAACACAAAGGTCACCGAAAATATGCCCACCCGAAACTTCAAATCGAGCGACTTCATGACCGCCATCAGCATCAAAACAAACAACAGCGGCTCTCCCGTCAAGTGAATCCGTGAACCCTGACATTTCCGACATGACCGATGTTGTCACCCATAAACGACGACGCAGAGAATCTATACGCATGCCCATCACCGAATACAAAGGTTTCGACGGCTTAAAAAAAGTCGTACCCCATATCCCGTCAGAACGCCGGACTCCGATCAATCCTTTCCTAATACTTCCTGTGATCCAGCGTTTGTTTTTTTTATCAAAAGTAATCCCTTCGGGATGAAAACCACGATCATCCAGTGTAAAAGCCGTTTCAGATTTTACAATTACGGTTTGGAGTGATTCGGCTAATTGCCGGGTGGATGCAAATCGCGGATCTGTTTTTACCGCATCGAAATCCGAGTCTTCAAAAAATTTTAATCCGGCATTCACATACAATGCAGCGCGAAGCGGCGCCCATACTTTATCTGTCTGACCTGTCAACACATATCCGGCAGCAAGGTTATATAGTATTCCGTAGTTATTAGGACGCAGAGAATCGGCCCGTTCGAAATGATAAATCATTTTTGTGTAATTTTTTTCATTGGCTGCCGTCGCGGCTTCTTTGTAATGAAACTGATACTTCTCCATACGAGTTTGGGCTTGCGTCGTAATCGTTATTAACCAACAAAAAGCAAAAAATGAAATTCGATGCATAAAAATGTTTCCTGTTTTGATTTTTCAATCATACTTCATACGAACTGCGACTTCGTATTATTTTTGAGATTCAATCATTTGTTTCAATTTTATTTTTCTACCGTCAGCGCCCAACTTTAAAGCTTTTTCCCACATTTCTTTGTAGTTATTTGTTTTATTGCTTCTCTTGTTCTCTGCTTTAATCTGCAATTGGGCGAACTCCTCCCCATATAAATCAAGCCAAACATCATATAGATATAAGAATAATAATTCATGATCGTTAAAATCCTTTGTACGACGTTTCAAACAAAAATGAAGCCTATGTCCTAACTCATGAATCAAAGTACCTTGTTTGATAAGAGTAGGGTAACTTGATCTCAATCGCATGGGCGTGTCCGGCCCACCTGAATTACTGGGCATGTCGACGACATGCACTATTACAAGTGTATCAATAAAATTCATGCCGGAAATACGCTCCATTGCTTCAACTATTTTTTTGCTTTCGGAATACCATATAGAGTCGTATTCATTTTTTTCTGAAACTGTAGTTGAATCGGAAGCCATAAAAATCAATTTTAGTTTTGTCTGTCCAGCGATGTGCGCCGAAAAAAGAAGAAACGTCATGACTAAAATTTTCATAATCAGCCTTACCGGATATGTGAAACATGAATTGATCAACCTGACCACACAATATACGGTGACTTTATCACTGTAAACGATATCGGTGGCGTGAAACGTCATTTTTTTGGAGGGAATGGTATGTTTATGAAGGAAAATCCAATTATATTGGTCGTATGATTAATTTATTGTATCCCTCATGGTTGTGGCGCATGACGATTGCCGCATGTATCGGTTTATTTTCATATCCCGTGATCATGCTTATCCGCGGTTATACGATCGAATTGACCACAGGATATTATTATGCCGGTTTTTCTTTGTATGCTGCTTGTGCCCATGCCTGGATGATAGAGTGGCATTTATTTAAGAATCGCCGTTTGCGGAACAAACTATCATGGCTTGATCATACCTGGTTACGTTTTTTAATTGAGCTTCCGTTGGCCTTTCTGATCGGAGCAACAGGGGTTTTTATCGGGCTGTCGGCGCTGATGCTGAGTTTTTTTGAAGCCTACAACCTCAGTCTGACACTCTGGTCATTTTACTTGACGTTGGGTATTCTGATGTCGCTGGTATATTCCGCATTTTTTCATGTAGCCGAATTATTGCATGCCTGGCAGTCCGCAAAAGTACGTGCCGCCGAAATGGAGCAAGCCTCCGTTCGCGCACAAATGGCAGCCTTACAAAATCAAGTCAGTCCTCATTTTTTGTTTAATAGCTTAAATATGGCGCATGCTTTGATTGATCGCGACACGGAGGAGGCCAAATCGTTTATTGACCAACTCGCCGAGGTGTATCGCTACGTTCTGAAAAACCGGCAGGAGGAACTCGTTTCAGTACAAGAAGAAATCGAATTTGCTCGCCATTATCTTGCGCTTGCTCAAATGCGATTTCAATACATCCTAATCAAAGAATCTGTTTCGCCGGATGCCCTGCAAAGGGCCATTCCTCCGGTTACGCTACAAATCCTGATTGAAAATGCCTTGCATCACAATGCCATTACGCACGAACATCCTCTGCATCTTTATATCGAATCTACGGACAACTCGCTCATTTTACGAAATACGCGAAACCCACGATTGCACGCTCCTGATCATTCCCACGCCGGAACAGGGTTAAACAATATTCGGCAACGTTATCTTTTTTTTACGGAACGTGCGATACAGATTAATCAAACTGACGCGATGTTTTCAGTAACCATACCATTATTGGAATTTCCTGCATGAAGGTATTGATCATCGAAGACGAACCGGTCGCCGCGGATCACGTGGCCTCGTTGCTCCGACGTATTTTGCCGGACGTCGAAATCACGGGACAAATCGCAACGGTGCGCGAAGCGGTGCACTTACTTGGACAAAATCGTTTTGATCTGATCTTATCAGATATCCAGTTAGCCGACGGGTCGTGTTTTGAGATTTTCAGACAAACCAAGGTTAACACGCCGATTATTTTTATTACAGCCTACGATCAATATGCATTACGGGCATTCGAAGTATTCAGTGTGGATTACATACTGAAACCGGTAACCGAAAAAAAAATTGAAACAGCCTTAAACCGATTCAAAGAACGACGTGATTTGTTTTTTGCAGATTATGAAAAACTTGCGCAGCCCTCGGGTAAAGAATATAAACAACGGTTTTTGGTGCGAATTGGAAGTAAATTGATTCCTGTGGAATGCAAAGACATACTGTTTTTTTATGCTGAAGACAAATGGATTGACCTCATAACAAAAGACAATAAGCGTTTTGTCGTAGACTTCAGCCTCAATCAATTGGAAGATTTACTTGACCCGAAGGATTTTTTTCGCATCAATCGGCAATACATCATTCACAGGCAGGCATTGATCTCCATCGCTCAGCATCAACCGGGACAAGTAACGGCGCTTATCAAATCAAATCCATCGGAATCCCCGGTCATCAGTCGCCGAGTTACGCCCCGCTTCAAACTATGGTTATCCGAAAATAAAAAACCCTGACGGTGACATCAGGGTTTATAGTTAAATATGATGATGTATTATAGCAAAGTTCGGTTAAAATGGTAGGTCAAGCTAATGCCATAGTACCATTGTTTTGACGACTTCACGCCATTATAAGGGTCAAACAGATTTCCGCTATTAACAAACCGTATAGCCTCCATTGCACCCATGTCATAATAACCATTCAAATCGGATGCCGGGCTATTTTTCTTCTTTAACCATGCGGCATCCCCCGAGATACTTAATCTGTTTTCGATAAAATAGGTTAAGTTAGTGCTAATTTTATATTTCTTACTTTTAAATGTTTCGTGTGTATCCTCATCGCCGATTTTAATATGTGCATTATCGTATGTGCCGCTGACAGTCCATAATAACCGATCCGCAATGGAATACAGATGATTGACGGCCAACTGCATTTGCTTAAGATCACTGACAGGGTTGTATTTTTTTGAACTTGATCGAAAATCCAAACTACCTGTTGCCGAAAAATCAATTTGCCCATTAATGGAGTAATTATGATAAAATTGCCCGTTGAGCATCATTCCTAAATAAGTGGAACGAAACTTCACGTCTTCATCATCCAGATAATAATTGCTCGAATTTCTCTTATCTCGGCTTTGGTAGCGAATAATTCGTGGTCCGACATCAATCACATAGCCTTCCAAACGATTTCCGATCGCTTCCTGAAAAACATCGTTCATATAGTGCGCTTCAAACGGCGTTAAATCCGGTAATGCTTCATCTAACGAGTTCCAGAATTCTTTTTGATGCCTATCATAGACATTTTGATAACCATATAACCGTGCAAACTCTGCGGCAACACGCTGCGTTGTTTCTTCGTTCCATGATTCACCCTTTCCGACAGCGTTGAGCCTTTCATGCACTCTCATGGCGCGAATGACAGGTGTCACGTTACGGATTCGGCCAATACCAAACAATGTCGCCAAAGACAAATCAATGGCGTTTGATTTTTCTTTAGAACGCATTATGGCCGTATCAGGAAACATATAACCGATATCCGTTACTTTATAAACAGACTCGCTCTTTGTATAAGCTATGTGCGGTAGAATGGTGGCATGATAATATCCCGCATAGTGGGAACTATTTCCTCGCAACATAACATGAGCAACTATGTCATTATAGTCACGGTCAGAGTGACCTAGATCGTTATTTCTACTGGTTTCATTGGTTCGTTTGGAATAAAATGCCGAAGCTGAAAAGTTTAAATCCTGCTTTTCCGATTCACGCATAAGGATATAATTGGAATTTAGCCAATACGACGAGTTATCATTCTTATATTCTTCATCAGAATAATCCGAAGAGCTATTGTTTCTACTCAGGCTCGCATTGATCCATCCGCGGCTATATCCCCAATCGGGCAACCGGTAATCCTTGATCGGTTTGGGATTATTATCTGAAAAGCCTACACTTGTCTGTGCGGATAATTGATCCTGCATTAATAGTGCAACCAAGCAAAGAAAAATGACTTTTCTCATGAGAATTCCCTCTAATTTGTGAAAAATGAAAGATTGACCTAAAAACTACGAAACCGTTATAGTAAAAAATTCATTGACTACCTGTGTTAAGTAAAAGAGGAATATGTCTGTATTAGACAGAGATAAGGCCGGAGGGTTTAATAAAAAATCACCCGCCGCATGGAAAACATACGGCGGGAGTACAAATCAATTCTAGTACTTTGCTAAATTTTCAAGCGCGGTCGTAATGTTATGATCCTGCGGAAGTATCATTTCTTCGAGGAACCAGTTATACGGCACCGGTGAAAAAGCGCCAGCCACACGTTGGACCGGAGCATCAAGGTATTCAAATCCTTGGTGCATGATCTGCGCAACGATTTCGCTGCCAAAACCACAAAATTCGACATCTTCGTGCACCACGAGGCATTTGCCTGTTTTCTTGACGGAATTCAAAATCGTATCGGTATCCAAAGGCACGATCGTACGAATGTCAATCACTTCGATTTTCACATTGTGAGTTTCTTCCATGTACTTCGCGGCATTGAGGCATTTATTGACCATCATACCGTACGTCACGACCGTGATATCCGAACCCTCACGTTTGACGGCCGCTTTGCCGAAAGGAAGCAAATAATCTGCATCCGGTTCCGGCATCTGCGCAAAACCTTGACGATACATGCCTTTGTGTTCCAAGAACAACACCGGGTCATCACAACGAATGGCCGTTTTCAGAAGCCCTTTCGCATCGGCTGCATTCGACGGTAATGCGATTTTCAAACCGGGAATATGCGCAAAAAAGGATTCGATATTCTGCGAATGGCAAAGCGCACCGTGAATATAACCGCCTATAGGAATACGCACGACCATCGGACATTTCCACGTACCATTGGAACGGTAACGCATCGTCGCGAGTTCGTTGCGAATCTGCATCATCGCCGTCCACACATAATCGCCAAACTGAATCTCTACCACAGGTTTCCATCCGCGCACGGCGAGCCCTACGGCCGTCCCGACGATAGATGATTCCGCCAGCGGTGAATTGAATACGCGATCGCGTCCAAATTTTTTAGACAGGCCTTTAGTTGCCGTAAATACGCCGCCTTTGTCATCTTCGATATCTTCACCGAACATAATGATTCTAGGATCACGCTCCAGTTCTTCGGCCATAGCATGATTGATCGCATCCACAAGCACGATGGGTTTTCCGCTCGGTACGGTTTTTTCATATGCAAGCGTATCCGGTTCTTCAGAAAACACATGTTTCATGGCAACGCTTTTATCCGGGTGCGGCTGCGTTTCGGCCCAATCCGCTGCGTCATCTACAGATTTATAACATTCCTGACGAAACGCTTCATCGTCTTCTTTTTTAAGAATGCGGTTATCGGTGAGAAATTTGGCCATTTGTTCGATCGGATCGCGCGCACGATCTTTCGCAAGATCTTCCTCCGGACGGTATTTACGCTGATCATCGGAAGAGGAGTGCGGTAATAAACGGACGACATCCGCCACAACCAAAGCCGGTCCTTCGCCTTTGCGTGCTTTCTCTGTCGCTTCTTTTATGATGGCATAGCTTTCTAGAAAATTCGTTCCGTCCATTTCATAGCAATGAATATTCGAATACCCGGCGCCGAGCGAGAGGATCGAATCCGATGTTTGCTGATGGATCGGTACAGAAATCGCGTATTTATTATCCTGAATAAAGAACACCACAGGAAATTTCTCACGGCTCGCCCAATTGAGGGCTTCGTGAAAATCACCTTGAGACGTCGTACCGTCCCCTGAAGACACATACACGACTTCGTCTTTGCCCTCTTTAGCCGCGCCCATCGCACAACCGACCGCCTGCAAAAACTGTGTTCCCGTGGGACTGGATTGCGAAGGAATTCGTAAACCCGCATGACCGTAGTGCTGGGGCATCTGACGACCGCCGGAATTGGGGTCATCGGCTTTCGCTAAAAAGCATAACATAAGTTCTTGAGCCGTCATACCTACGCTGAGGCAAAGCGCCTGGTCGCGATAATACGGATAAAACCAGTCTTTGCCGGGTTGCATGGCAAACCCCGCCGCCACCTGCGCGGCTTCGTGGCCGGAGCATCCGATATGAAAAAAACTCTTTCCTTGTTTGAGCATACGCAACATTTTGTCATCCAAATATCGTGCGATGATCATGTGACGATACGCGGCCAACAGCCGCTCTTTCGTCAATTCGGGAAAATCGCTCAGCGAATATTTTTTTCCGTTACCGGGCCTGACCATATCGGGACGGGTCTGGGCTTTGGAAGCCATGCGTTTACTCCTTATTCGTACAATAATTTGAGTTATACAAAAGTAGTCTGAAACGCGGGATTGTAGGTAAAAAAACCTATATGCACAAGCGGAAATTAGCAGATAAAATATTCGCATCCAATCGAAACAAATTCTTTATTTTATCGTTCTTACCATCAACCTTTCGTTTAACACTATTCTATTTTATATACCATTTTAGTTTGAGGTCATCGTATATGCTCTCCAATTATCTGACGGTCGCATGGCGTTCTATCACCCGCAAAAAAGGATTCTCCGCCATTCTTATTTCCGGCTTAGCCGTCGGCATGGCTTGTTTTCTGCTTATCGCTTTGTACGCATTGGATGAATGGTCCTACGATCGCTTTCACGGCAAAAAAGATCGCATTTATCGTCTGGCGGAAAAGCTCGAATCGGAAAATTCATCGAGTAACCCGTTTCCGGTAGCCCAAGCTTTGAAAACCGACTACCCGCATCTTGTGGAGCAAACCGTACGCCTGTTTAATTTCCAATTAACTTCTTTTACGCTGCAGATCGGCGATCAAAAATACAACGAATCCAATTTGTACTTTGCCGATTCGACTTTTTTTCAAGTGTTTGACTACGCCTTAGCGGAAGGTGATCCGCAAACAGCGCTTGCCCGCCCCAATAATATCATCGTATCCCGCGCCATGGCCAAAAAATATTTCGGTGATACGCCGCCGTTGGGAAAAATACTTCGATTAGAAGGCAAACTTGATCTGATGGTGTCCGGTATCTTTGCGGAAATACCGACCCAAAGCCATATTCGATTTGACGCGCTGATTTCGTTTTCTACGGCGGCTTCCTTGACCGGACCGAATACATTCAAAGGCTGGGTTTGGAATCCGTGCTGGACATACTTGCTTCTGAAAGAGGGCGTTTCACCCGATGAATTGACAACTCAATTTCCGGAATTTATAAAAAAATATTATCCTGATTTTCTCAAAGCTCAGGTTACGCACTATCTGCAGCCCTTGACCGATATTCACTTACATTCCAAATTAGATTATGAAATGCACCCCAACGGGGATGCGGCCACCGTATGGGTATTCTGCACCGTCGGTTTGCTCATTTTGCTTATCTCGTGTATCAATTTTACCAATCTCGCCACGGCACGTTCGCTGATGCGCGCACGGGAAGTCGGTATGCGCAAAGTGCTTGGCGCGGATCGAAAGATGATCGTGCGTCAGTTTCTCGGCGAATCGCTTTTGATTAGTTTGATCGCATGGGTTGGTGCACTGATTCTGTCGGAAATATCATTACCGCTGCTGAATGCGCTCACGGGAAAAAATTTCAGTTGGGCCGCGTTTCAATATGCATGGTATATACCTCTCGGGTTACTGATCGCCGCGCTGTGCGGAGTTTTGGGCGGATGGTATCCGTCGTTGTTTTTAGCACGATTTGAGGCCGTGACGGTCCTCAAAGGACAATTCAAACATTCCGGTAAAACGCGGTGGCTGCGTCAAACTCTCGTGGTGATGCAATTTGCGATTTCTACCGGTCTTATTGCCGGCACTATCGTCGTCTATCTCCAGCTTCATTATATGCGTTCCGCCGATACCGGATTCCAAAAAGAACATATCCTCGTTATTCCTACGCGACCGGCGATGATCAAACGGTATGAAACGCTGAAGTCCGAATGGAAATCCGATAGCCGAATTCAAGACGTCACCGTGATGAATGAAATCCTGGGTGTACATCATAATACCCATGAGATTCGTTATGAACCTATGCCTGTCGGTCAATGGCAATATTTCCCCGGTCTCATGGTGGACGAAGATTTCGCGGAAACATTTGGCTTGCTACTGCTGGCCGGGCGGGATTTTTCAAAAGATTTTCCACGCGATGATTCGCTGGGAATTTTAGTCAATGAAGCGGCCGTTGAACGCATGGGCTGGGGTTCTCCGGAAAAAGCGATCGGTCAGATTTTTGAAACCATCGGCGGTCACGAACGCGTGATCGGTGTAGTCAAAAATTTTAACTACAAATCGCTCGCACACCGTATCGAACCTTTTTTTATAGACATGCCCAACGCCGGTAATTTCAATTTCTTCAGAAAGTTCATGGCGCTTCGCATTCGATCCCATGATCTGCCCGGTACGATCTCACACATTGAGTCGGTGTGGAATCGTATCGTTCCGGAATATCCGTGTGAATTTTCATTTCTTGATCAGAATATCGAAAAAATGTATCGCGCTCAGGAAAACCTGAGCCGGATTATCGGATACTTCGCCGGGCTGGCTATTTTTATTGCCTGCCTCGGTATGTTTGCGCTGGCTTCTTTTATGGCCGAACAGCGCACCAAAGAAATCGGCATTCGTAAAACCCTCGGCGCGCGCACCTCCGAACTCGCGCTACTTTTCGCACGGGATTTTGTCATCTTGGTACTCATCGCCGCAGCGGTATCAAGCCTTCCTTCCGCATGGTTTATGCAGGATTGGCTGAATAATTACAATTTCCGCATCACATTGGAATGGTGGATTTTTGCCGCTTCGGCCGGTGTTGCGCTGTTGATCGCCGCACTTACCGTCAGCTATCAGGCTGTACGTACGGCTTCCCGTAATCCCGTAAAGGCGTTACGGTATGAGTAATCACAGCTTAGGTTGGTTCATGTTCTAACATACCCCGTCGCACTTGATCTTTGTCATGTCGCATGTCGTCAACGCACACGATATTTATTGCAAAATAGGCGAATCTTGGACATATTGCGCCGCTTTTTATTTAACCGCCTAACTTATAAAGGGCCCGGACATGCAATTAGACATTATCCGCGTTGACGAAAATAAGAAAAAAATCAAACCTACCGACGAATCCACACTCGGTTTCGGAAAAATTTTCAGCGATCATTTTTTTCACATGACCCACACAACCAAGTTGGGTTGGCATAAAGCCATGATCGAACCGTATCGCGCACTCAGTTTGGATCCGGCGGCGGTGGTTTTCCACTACGCGCAGGAAATTTTTGAGGGCCTTAAAGCCTATCGCGGAAAAGACAACGGTGTGTACCTCTTCCGTTCCAAAGATAATTTCCGACGAATGAACCGTTCCGCCGTGCGTGTTTGTATGCCGGAGTTAGATATCGAATTTGTCAACGACGCGCTGAAAAAACTCGTATTGATAGATCAGGATTGGATTCCCCGTAGTCGCGGTACGGCGATGTACATCCGCCCCACCATGATCGCCACCGAACCGTCCGTCAGCGTCAAAAGTTCAGATGAGTTTTTGTTTTATATTCTTCTTGGTCCGGCGGGTAACTACTACCCGGAAGGCTTTAATCCGATAAAAATTTACGTCAGTAAAAAACATATTCGCGCGGCCAAAGGCGGACTTGGCGAAGCTAAAACCGGTGCTAACTACGCAGCCAGTCTTTATACTGCACAAGAAGCCAAGAAAAAAGGT
This sequence comes from bacterium, assembly GCA_013360215.1. NCBI lineage: Bacteria > bacterium. Next base: position 41,990 of record JABWCP010000014.1, read on the forward strand.
TTTACGCAAGTATTGTGGCTCGACGCTTTTGAACACCGTTATATCGAAGAAGTCGGCGCGATGAATATTTTTTTCCGTTTCAAAGACGAAGTCGTCACTTCCCCCTTAGGCGGTACGATCCTTCCGGGCATCACCCGCGACTCGATCATACAATTACTCAAACACTGGGGCATGAAAATTTCCGAACGGCCGATCACGATTGACGAAGTGGCCGAAGGCGCACAAAACGGCAACCTTCTGGAAGCGTTCGGTGCGGGTACGGCAGCCGTCATTTCCCCCGTCGGCGAGTTTTCCCATAACGATCAACCCATCATCGTCGGACAAAACAAAGTCGGCGAATTGTCCAAAAAACTATACGACGAATTGCTGGCCATCCAATACGGCGAAAAGCCGGAACCTTTCGGATGGGTGGAACGTATCGGATAAATCATCGAACGATTGCATTCCCGCGCAAGCGGGAATTTTTTTAGTATATAAAATACGTCTATTTACATAAGGAGTTCACATGCATACAATGGAAGTTCTTTTTATTTTCACAATCGGCTTGATTGCCGGTACGGTCGCTTTTGCACAAGAGCGCGATCGCACCAAAATCGAAGAAAAATACAAATGGAATCTCACCGACATCTACAAATCGGATGACGACTGGAAAAAGTCCAAAGATCAATTGATTTTGGATATCCAAAAACTCGCACCGCATAAAGGCCAGCTCGGCAAATCCGCCCAACATCTTTTGGACGGACTCAATACGATGTTTGATCTTTCCAAAACGTTTACACGCTTGTACTCCTATGCCAGCATGTCGTCGGATCAGGATACGCGCGATTCCAAATATCTTGCAATGGTACAGGAAATGAGCCAAATCGGATCTTCTTTCAGTGCGGCCGCTTCCTTTATCGAGCCTGAAATCTTAGCGCTTGATCGTGCCATGGTGGATGGTTTTATCAAACAGGAACCAAAACTGGCAATTTATAAATTTTATCTTAACGATATTCTTCGCCGTCAAGCTCATACCGGTTCCGCAGCGGAAGAAAAAATCATAGCCGACGCCAGCCTGATGGCTGATGGCGCACAAAACATCTATAGCATTTTTTCCAATGCCGATTTTCCATATCCCGAAGCTACGTTTTCCGACGGCAAAACAGTAAAGCTGGATCAGGCTTCGTTCGGCTTTTTCCGCGCTTCACAAAATCGCGAAGACCGCAAAAAAACCTTTTCGACGTTCTTCGGAAAACTCAATGAATTCCGCCGCACCTACGGCACGCAACTGTATGCGGAAATCAAAAAGAATATTTTCTACAAAAATGCCCGTAAATATAATTCATCCCTCGAATCGGCTCTGGATGCCAATAACATTCCGACGGACGTCTATCATAACCATGTCAAAAATGTCAACGCCAATCTCAATTCGTTTCATCGTTATCTGAAGCTGCGCCAGCGTATCCTCGGCGTCGACCAATTGCATTATTACGATCTGTATGCGCCGCTCCTCAAAAACGTGGAGCTCAAATATTCTGTGGACGAAGCCGGCAAACATATTACGACGTCGCTAGCGCCTTTGGGCAAAGAGTACGTCGGCGTGATCGAAAAAGCATTAAACGAACGCTGGATTGATATGTACCCGACCGACGGCAAACGCTCCGGCGCGTACTCCAACGGTTCCGCCTACGATGTGCATCCGTATATGCTGATGAATTATAAAGGCAAATACGACGACATGAGCACACTGACGCACGAACTTGGCCACACGATGCAAAGCTATTTGTCCAACAAAAAACAACCATATCCCACGGCCAATTATCCGATTTTTGTTGCCGAAGTCGCTTCGACATTCAATGAGGCATTGCTCATCGAATATATGCTCAAAAATATCAAAGATGACGAGACGCGCCTTTCCTTACTCGGCAGTTATCTCGAAGGCATCAAAGGAACCGTATTTCGTCAAACGCAATTCGCCGAATTCGAATTACGCATTCACGAAATCGCTGAAAAGGGCGAAGCACTGACAGGCGACCGCTTCAATGAAATCTACATGGAAATCACCCGTAAATATTACGGACACGACTTGGGTGTGTGTATCGTAGACGACGACATCAAAATCGAATGGGCCTACATCCCGCATTTTTATTATAATTTTTACGTGTATCAATACGCCACATCATTTACGGCTTCTGCGGCATTATCCGAAAAAGTGATTTCCGGTGATAAAACAGCGACGCAAGCGTATTTGAATTTCCTCTCATCGGGTGGTTCTAAGTATCCGATCGAACTGCTCAAAGATGCCGGCGTGGATATGCTCAGCACACAGCCGATCGAACTCACGATGAAAAAGATGAATCGCGTCATGGATGAAATGGAAAAAATCCTTGATCGCATGAATAAGAAAAAATAAAAAACGCATATCATCCACGAAACGCCTGGGCCTCGCCGCTCAGGCGTTTTCTTTTCTCAGAAATGAGTTCTTTGTATGAATCTTCTGTCCGTCGAAAATGCCGGTAAAGCGTTTGGTGTAAAAACACTATTTGATAATATCACTTTTGGTGTAGCGCAAGGTCGTAAGATCGCTCTCGTGGCTAAAAATGGCGCCGGCAAAACAACGCTTCTCAAAATGCTGATGGGTACCGAACCACCGGATAGCGGACGGATCGTTTTTCGTAATAATCTTACGATCGGTTACCTAGCTCAAGAACCGCAGTTTGACGAAAAAGCCACGGTATTAGAAACGCTTTTTGCCTCGGATACGCCCGCCCTGCGCGTGATCAAACATTACGAAGCCTTACTGGATTCGCCCGACTCGGATGCCGCTTATCAAAAGGCACTGGCCGATGCGATGGAGCAAATGGAACATCTTCAGGCGTGGGATTATGAATACAAAATCAAAGAAATCCTATCCCACCTCCAGCTTCATCACTTACATCAGACGATACAAACATTGTCCGGAGGCCAACGCAAACGCGTAGCGCTTGCGCGGGTACTCATCGAAGAACCTGAATTATTGATACTGGACGAGCCGACCAATCATCTTGATCTCGATATGATCGAGTGGTTGGAATCTTATTTATCCCGGCCGGAGCAAACATTGTTTCTGGTCACCCACGATCGTTATTTTTTAGATCGCATTTGTGACGAAATCCTCGAACTGGAACGCGGAATCCTCTACAGACACATCGGTAACTATTCTTATTTTTTAGAGAAAAAAGAAGAACGCGAATTTAAAGAAGGTCGTGAACTGAATCATACCCGCAATGTATTGCGTAAGGAACTGCAGTGGATTCGTCGTCAACCCAAAGCGCGTACGACCAAATCCAAAGCACGCGTTGATGCGTTTTATGTCTTGCAGGAAAAGGCGGAAGAAGAAATTCCGGACGATAAACTTAAATTGGCCATGCAGATGAAGCGTATCGGAGGAAAAATCCTGGAACTGCGCGATATCGAGCATCGGTTTGGCAACAACACGATTTTAAACGGGTTTTCGTATTCATTTAAAAAAGGGGAACGCATCGGTCTTGTGGGCCGCAATGGCGCCGGTAAAACTACATTTTTGGAAATCATTACCGGCCGTCTGCATGCCGATCACGGCACTATCGAAACGGGTGAAACGATCACATTTGGATATTATTCGCAAAAAGGCCTTCTGGAAAACGAACAGCAACGCGTGATTGATCTGGTGCGGAGTTATGCTGAAGTAATTCCGATGGCTGACGGTTCGACATTATCCGCATCGCAGTTTCTCAATCAATTTCTTTTTCCTCCGGAACTGCAGCATACACCGGTATATAAACTCAGCGGCGGCGAAAAAAGGCGACTTTTTTTGCTGACCGTTTTGATCAAGAATCCCAATTTTCTGATCCTCGACGAGCCGACCAATGATTTGGATTTGATCACGCTCAGCGTTCTTGAAGAATTTTTACTTCATTTTCAAGGCTGCCTGCTGATCGTATCGCACGATCGTTATTTTATGGATCGGCTTGTAGATCACATCTTTGTCTTTGAGGGCGAGGGGGTGATTCGCGACTTTATAGGAAATTATGGCGAGTATCGGGAAGCTGAACGCGTAAAGGAAACTGTCAAAGATACCCCTGTAGAAAAAACTAACATCAAAGATACGAATAAAAAAACAAAACTTTCGTACAAAGAAAAAATCGAATTTGAAAACCTTGAAAAAGAAATTGCAGCCTTAGAAAAAGAGAAAAACGAACTGGAGAATAAACTCAATAACGGTTCCGCGGATTACATTGAACTTCAAAAATGGTCTGAACGTTTATCCGTTATTTCGCAAACGTTGGATGAAAAATCAATGCGTTGGTTGGAATTAGCCGAATACACATCCGCCAAATAATCGCAACATATTCTCGACGCCGGATGCAGTGAAAACGACGTATTGAGGTGCCCGTCATTACGGCTAACGTGATAAACGTACGGCATCAATATTAAAAAATTCCGGAATTTTTCCGGTTTTATCTTTATAAAAATCCCTGATCTTTGCCATATCCCCTATTTCATCACCGGTCATATATAGTGCCGGTCCAAAGCCTGCGAGCTTCTTTTCATAATCCAAAAAACCCAATACGACCGGTACATTGGCACCGAGCGCCAGATGATAAAACCCGGACTTCCATTTTTCAACGCGCTTACGGGTGCCTTCCGCAGGTATGATGATCATCAAATCTTCGCGCGCCTTGAAAACATCAATCATCGCATCCACCATACTGTTTTTTCCCGAGCGATCCACAGGAATGCCGCCCATACGCACAAACATGCCTTTCAACGGAAATCGAAAGAGTTCTTTTTTCGCAAGAAAATTAACACGCATGTTAAAACATTCGAGCGCCCCTATACCGTACACAAAATCCCAATTACTGGTATGCGGCGCACCGATGATCACGCATTTTTTTATATTCGGAGCGATAGGCGCTGTGATCGTCCATCCCTTCATTCGGAAAAACCAGCGAAAAAGCTTAGCGATCATATTGTTTATTACATCAATTAGTGTGAAAAATTAGGTTCGGAAATTAACGCATATTATTTTTTAATAGTGCGCCGAGGTTTTGAATACAGCACAGGCTTCGGATGTCGGATAATTTTACCTTGCGCTTCGAGTTCACGGGCAACAGAAATCGTATACCACGATAACGAGCCCTCAAAATCGGGAATCTTCTTCTCTACAAGCCGTACTATTTCCGTAAATCGTATAGGACTAGTGGTCAAAACAGACAATATGGCTTTGGATACTATTTTGTATTTGTCCGAATCAATGGCCACGGATCTTTTCCAACCGAGGCCTTTTACACGCACTCGTTTTGTGGACTGTACTTGGCTTTTCTTTGGCATAAATGACATTTTCTCTCTGAATACGACATCAACGTAAGAAATATTAAAAATCATGGAAATGTGATATACGGATCGGAAATTACTTTTTCACTGCGAAAACGCTGAATCACTGACCACGCCTCAACATGACGGTCCGTAGATAACACATCGGCACCATTATTTAATAATTCATAATATACCGTATCACCACGGGCCTCGGCTTTTTTATCAAGGTTACCCATAGTTCCAAGTTGGCAAAAAATATTTTGCGCATGTAAGAGCTGATACAGTGATTTATTCGGTTCTGAAATTCCACAAAACGCTACTATATTCCTTGGTTTGACACCATATGCGATCAAGCGGTGATAATCTTCTTCTTTCTCAATACTGCATGATAAGATCAACGTAGAATCCAGTTTGATAAACGACGCCGCTTCGGAAGCGTTATAAGTTATGGGAACAACATAGCTGAATGCCCCATGACGTCGAAGCGCTTCCATGATCATTACCTGCGTGACACCTTCTTTTATGTCAAGCATCAATATAGTTTTGCCCTTAGCCCAAACTAACACCTCGTCAAGCGTAGGAATAGTATATGCCGTGATTTTACCGTCGTTGTCTTTTAATCGCAATTGCTTCAGATCTGCAAAAAGCATATCCGATACAGGGCCTTTGCCGGTAGTCGTGCGATCCAGTGTTTTGTCGTGCATCATGACCAGATTACCGTCTTTACTTATACGCACATCACACTCAATCAATGCATAAGTATACTTGATGGTATTTTCAAATGTTGCCAAGCAGTTCTCAGGAAAACCGGATATCGGGCCGCCGCGATGAGCGCTAATCAAAGGTGAGCGCTTTCCAGACCATAAAAAAAATTGCTGTAGCTCGTCTCGCGAGGCCGGAGTAATTGTTTTGAAATGAACATTCACCCCATGCTTCGGAGGGGACGGTGTACAGGACAAAATAACCGTCAGCCATGACAACACGACAACAAATGAGCGCATAAATGATCGTTTGTTAGTAGTCTATGAAATATCCGGTCTATTTAAACTCATAACTATAAATAACTGCAAATCATTTCCTCAGCACAAAAAGTACTCAAAAGATCATTCTTTGGTGAGTACAAACTTCATACTATCTCACACTTTTTAGCTAAAACATCGGCTTCAACATATTTGTATTTTTTCTTTTCAATTCTTCCATCAGGATACTTTACTTCGACAATATCGTTTCTGCCAAATTTTTTAGAAGTAAGTAATAACATGAAAATCTCGTGTGAGTTTTTTATTTGAAGCAACTGATTCTTTATTGTTTGGATTCCTTTTTCATCGATTACTGATGTTTTTTTTCTGCTTGAATTCTCCAGTAATTCCAACGCATGGTCGGCGTACAACATGGACTTTTTCCCATCTCGTAATGAAAAATACAAGTTTGACATCCAATAATAAATAATTAACGATTCAAACTTTGTTTCATCGTCAATAGTCTCTTTAAGTTTAAGTTCAATTATTTTGGCTATGCTAAGCGCCTTATTTATCTCTGAACTATCTGACAAACTCTTGATTGCTACTGCGAATAAATATATATCGCTCGGATCAATAAACGCATTCCCACTAAACAATTCCACATACTTATTAAAGTGTACGTTATCTGTCAAATTTGCCAGATCAATAAGGCATATTTCTTTAGTCGCCTTATACAACAACGTTTCATTTGTCTCATCTAAATTGTTTACTAAGTATTTGAGAATTTCGTTTCTCTTTAGCTTGGACAATTTACTTATAGAGTATATTATTTCAGGTTTAGTTATATCCTTCAAAAAATTCTTGTTTGAGTAGTCTAAAAGTAAAGAAAAGTTGTCTAAATTATCTTTGTCGAAAGCTAACTCCAAATACAGCAAGAGATTGTTTTTATTAAATCCAATTGGATGCGAATCACTTTCGATCTTCAGAATTGAACTACTAAGGATAGTTTTAAAAATATCGTCTTTTATAGAAACATCAGTTTGTTGAGAAATAACATATTTTTGATATTTTAAAAAAAGAGAATCTGAAACATTACAAAACTCAAGAGCTTTGTTGATTTGCTCTAAAGCCGATTCTACATCTTCTTTTTTTTTATATATAACTGCCTGGTAATATAGAGATAGAGATCTTATCTTATTAAGGTATTCCTTTTTTTCTCCGCTTGCTTTATATGTCGAACTAAAGAGCTTTTCAAGTAAGTTGAGTGCCTGATTTTGATCATCAATAGAAATAGCAAGATTTAACAGTCCAATGTGATATGCACGATTGTGATTCTCACCTTTTATGTACTCTTCTAAGATAGATATACCTTCGTTTTTTTCTCCAACAGCTATTTTACACACACCTAAATAGGGTTTGTAATCTAATACGAATGGTTCTTCAGAGAAACCATCACTAAGAATTTGCATTGCTTTTTTATAATTTTTTACATTAAAATATGATAGGCCTAGGAAATATCTATTAGACTCTAAATCTGTGTTCGATAGTGAGTCTTGATCTACACTTTCAAAAATCTCTATAGCTTCATGATAACTTTCATTAGAATACTTTATTAATCCATCTATATGAGTATTATCTTTAATCGATGTCAACCATTCTTCTGAAAGACTTTCTTCAATAATTTTGTTTTTGATTCTAATTTCTCCTTCAAAATTAGAACTTATTATTCCGAACAAATAGAGTTTACTTTTAATCTCATCAGTAAACTCCTCAGGCCTACCTTTGCGAAGAGCAATTAACGCGTTTTTTAACTGCTTATTGTTCTTAATTAGCTCTCGAATGTGATCTATCGGGGAGACATCAAAAAAAGTTAAATATTTTTTTTTAATTAAGTCTTCAATAAGATCAACAGTTACAGAACGTCCTTCTATCACAAGACTTTCCACGTCTGAACAAATATCAAATGTCAGTCTTGGGTTACCGTTTGCCCACTTATAGATTTCGTTTGAAATTAAAGTTGATATTTGTAATCCACTTTTTGATATAAAATCATCATGTTCAGATTTTGTAAAATCATCTAAATATATTTTTTCGCCAATATTAAACGGTGATTTATTTTTATCCTTTATCAACTCCGTAGGCTCAACAACACCAGAAAGTACATAAGTTAATCTTTCAAATTCAGGGAAATTTGTTCTTGAAAAATAAGTACTTCTTATTTGAGCAAATATATTGTCAGAGTACGAAATGCTTTTAAGAGCATCGATTTCATCTAAAATTATAACTAATTCACAATTAATTTTATTTAGAATTAACTTTAGACAACGATAATATTCGCTATGTGGAGAAAGTGATTTTCTCCTAATTTGATCTATGTCGTTTTCAATATTCCCAATAACGCCGAGATTGGACTCAACAATGATATTAATAATATTCCTATAACAATCGACTTCGTTATCATATAAATTTGATAAATCAATATAAGCAAATAACCTCTTTTCGTTTTCAAGAGTACCCTTGGCATGAAATAGTAAGTTTGTTTTACCCATTTGTCTTGCCACCAAAACGTACCCCGGCCTTTGCATCTCTTCAATTATATTTTTCAACTGAAGATCGGCGTTTCGTTCAACGTATAAATGGGGTGGAATTTTTGTATATTTTTTTAAAACTTTTTCTTTCATTCTATTATTTCTTGATTTATTTGTTTGATTATTGAATCAATAATTTCCGCATTTAATACTTCCGAACTAACGACTCTTCTAAGAATTGCTTTCAATCTTCTTGGTGAACAACTAGAGGCCTCGATTATTTTACATTTAAATGTGTCTAGGTTTAATCGTAATGCGTCCTGAATTAAACAAAAAAGCAACTCAATGCTTTCGTTCCATCCGTTATTACAGTTTATATATTGAAAAAAATCAGATGCTTTTGACCAATTCTTAATTAAGATAGATGGATCTGCAATGGTAGATATTACAAACTTTAAACTATTATCTGTTTTTTTATTACCATAGTAGTTTACTAAACTTGTTAGATCATCTGATATTTTCCTAACAAGAGTTATATCAATTAACGGTAACTCATCTATTACTATTACTTTTCGTTCTCTGTTTACTTCGGCCAGAAGCTGAACTATCTGTTTTATCACGTTCTGTTCCAATTGATTTCGTTCTTTGGAATACTTGTCTTCAATTCTACAAAGAACTTCTTCTAAAACGTCGTTTGACGTTCTGATATTTACAGGGCTAAGGTCGCAGAAACAGTAATCAATATCTGAAATCAACAAATTTCGATTTATTAACGTTGTTTTCCCAACTCCCGATTTTCCGAAAACCCATATATTATTTATGCTCAGAAATTTTATAAATTCGTCGTCTATTTTCCTTTTTAAATAAAAAGGTTCGCTTTTTTGGGAATAGCTATTAAATAGGATCGTTTCCGAATCAGGTTTTGATCTTCTTTTTAAGATGTAAGTATCCGATTCCTTTGTTTGTGTAGCACCACAAATAGTTTGATGCATTTCCTGAATTCTAAGTGAATCTTCTATCCTGAAAACTGTATTATAAAGATCCTTCTCTTTAAGTAGATTGATTAGTTCATTTCCATTTATCAGTTTAATGAATTCATCTGTTTTACTATGCTCAACAATTTTCTCACTCTTCCACTTCTCCCACCAACGCGCTTGATCAATATCTAAAACCGATGGAATACATAAAATCCAACTTTTAAGTTCGAAATTATCGGATTCTCTCGCGGTATCGAATGACTTTCTGATTTGTTGTTTTTGACTATCGGAAAAACTTTCCAAGAAAAACTTACATTGAACTACTGTTATTGGTTCTATTCCTATTTTCCCAATAAAAACATCAATCCCTCCATCTCCATGTTTTACTTCAACCTGACTTACGACCTGATTGGAATACATTTTTCTAAATAAGTTCTCACAAGCAATTTCAAATGCTTTCCTTGCGCCCTCAATATTCCCATGTAGCGCTTTAAAGTCACTCCAATCTCTATTCATTTTCATTTACCCAAAATGTCGTTAAAAGATGATGATTCTAAGGTTGGTTTAGAAATGCACAATAGCATAATGTATATACTATTTCAGTAGTCATAATATAATTAAATTTATCAATCCCAAACAGGAATCAATAATAATTATACATAATTTCCATATGTAAGATATAAAAAAAGCCGTTTCATATTGAAGCGGCTTTTAGAATTCGTGGAGACGACGGGAATTGAACCCGTGTCCGAATATAAGTTCCTAAGGGCATCTACATGCGTAGGACTGTTTTGGTTTTTAACCGGCTCATAAAAAACGTCCAAAAAGCAAACCGGCGAGCTCGATAGTATTTCGCGTCAGACCTCCGAGCATTGGCCCTTCGCTAGTCGATCAAAAATGACATCTCAGCTAACTCCGATCAACGGGAGATGGCCGAAACGGACTGCAGGAAATTAATCCTTAGGCAGCCAACGCGTATGCGTTATTGTTGAGTATTGGTTTCCGCTTATTTTACGCGCACACAGAAAAAGCGCGGCATGCGACCCAAAGCACCCTATACCCGTCGAATCCAGTTCGTCCCCATATTGCAAAAGAACATTGGTATCTGTGAGATACATTCCTAGAACGTCGCATGGTCGTAAAAAATTCCGTAATTGTCAACACCAAGGAACATCCTTGTATATAAATGCCGCATGTTTTAATTTACCACGTCCAACCATCTGCGAGGTTTTCATATATGCCGGCGAATTTATCCACTTCGTACATGGGTTTTACGTTAAAAAACCCGATTGTTCCTTCGGCTTCTCCGCTATCTAAACATTTAGACAATATCAGGAAAATGGAAGATGCGGGGGCTGCGGCTGTTGTACTATTTTCGTTGTTTGAAGAGCAGATTTATCACGATGCGATGGAGTTAGTACAAGAAGCCTCCAAAATAAGTGAGGACTTCCGAAACTCCTTTGATTACTTACGCGAACTCAATCAGTCGCATTATAATCCTGATGCTTATCTTGAGCATATCCGCAAAGCCAAAGAAGTTGTTAAAATTCCTATCATTGCCAGCCTCAACGGATCTTCGGATAACGGTTGGTTACAATACGCCAAATCCATTGAAGCGGCAGGCGCTGACGGGCTGGAGCTGAATCTGTATCACATCGCCGCAGATCCTAAAAAAAATTCTGCGCAAATTGAAGATCAATTCATACACGTCGTCCGTTCCGTCAAAAATCTTAAGATCCCTGTTTCTGTCAAACTCAGCCCTCATATCACAGGGTTAGCTAACTTTGTTTCCCGGTTGGACGAAACGCGCGTGGACGGTGTTGTTCTTTTTAATCGCTTTTATCAACCCGATTTTAATCTTAACTCGCTCAAAGTTGTTCCTAATATCAATCTTAGTGACTCAACCGATTTACGGCTTGCTTTGCGCTGGACAGCGATCCTGTATGGTCAGGTGCATGCCCCGATTGCAGCGACAAGCGGCATACATTCCCACGAAGATGCGATCAAAATGATTATGGCCGGCGCTTCGGTAACGATGGTGTGTTCCGCCTTACTCAAAAACGGCATCTCTCACATTACGGAATTACTGCGTGATATAGAGCTTTGGATGGATATTCACGAGTGCCAATCATTGAGCCATATCCGCGGCAGCATGAGTCAAAAATCCAAAGACGACCCATCGGCCATGGAACGTGCGCAATACATCAAAGCATTAGCTCAGTATTAGCGACCTACATCATTGATTTACTTTACATCGTAGTCGGCGCCATACGTCTGGAGTTGATCATCGCTAGTCAATCTTTGTTTTATGATGGCGCCAGTAATTTGTTTTCTGTCAATCCATGGGCACACTATACATGCGGCGTTCACCATATTCACCGGTTCAGACTCCATACATAGACGATATCTGAGTTGTCAAAAAAAATACAAGTTTATCTGTGATATCATAATTCCAACATCTTCACGTTCATTCATACTCGATGAATGAATGCTTTTTACTGAGAGCTAATATGTTATTACAAAAGCCTCAAACTGATCCGAGTTCACATTGTTACCACACATGCTATTGTTTTACGTTTCCATTCAAATCCAACTTCAAAAGATAAATATCGGTCGAATTGGAGTCCGTAAAAGTATATCCCGCACTGTAGATGGAATTTCTTATCACTTCCACCCCCATACCTTCATCATCCAACGCATCTCCATAATGTTTACTCCAAACCGCAGAACCCTGCGCTGTAAATCGCGCTACCCACATTTGATATCTCGGCCCGACAAAGCGATCATAAAAACGTCCGCTTACAATATAGTCACCGTTGCTCAATCGAGAGAGCGCATGCGGACGAAGAATAGGGAAAGCATCTTCACGAAACTGTTCTCTGTATTTAGTTTGCATTATTATATTACCATCTAAGTCCACCCGGACAAACCAAAAATCCGTGTGACCGTAATGAGGGAACGACAATAATGAACTCGCTGCTATTACAATATGCCCGGAGCTTTCAAAAGCCAAAGCTCGAGCCACATCACGATTTGGAATAAGCCCTGTAGCAGAATCAATCAAACTATGGTATGTTTTTAACCATGTGGTTTGACCAAGATTGTTCATTTTGATCAAAAACGCATCACTATAGCTACTATAAGGGGTATTCTGTATCGTCTGTCCACCAATGAAAATATCGTCGGCTGGTGTGATAAGAATATCTTTGGGTTCTATAGGAATGTCAGAAGTCACCGATTCTTGCCAAATTAATTTCCCATCGTCGCTGATTCTAAATACCAAAACATGGCCATCTTCCTGCAAAACCGTTTTCTCGTATGCAACGCCTGTAACCGATTCATCCGTACCCATATCCAGAGCAACACCATATGTACTGCTAGGACCTTCGACTTCGTATGTCCAAACAAGATTTCCGTCGGGCGACAACTTTCCTACGACCGCATTCGTATCAGCGCTGGATCTACAGATGGTTCCAATGATATAAATATAACCTTCCTCGTCAACAACAGCGTCTGTCAATTCATCAAAATAATTCCCGCCCAAGGTTTTTGCCCATACGCTTTTCATGTTTTTATTGAAAAGTACGAGATATAAATCATATTGCCCTCTCAGGCTATTGGTGCGCCCCCCGATAAAGATTCCTCCCTCCGGCGTGGCGGCTACGACGCTGGCTTGTTCGGCACCTACAAGACCAAACGTACTGGCAAATTCACCGGAATTATTAACCGTAGAAACTGACTCGCACGAAACGGTTAAGAAGATTAAAAATAAATAGAGAAAATAAAAATCATCACATTGCATAGATAGAAGAGATTTGAACATAGACGTAGGATTTGATTAATAATAAAATGTTATTTATTACGTAATATAATATAATATTTTTAAATAGAATACAATTTCTTCATAATTACTTTTTATGTAAACAAGGAATCGAATCCCGCTGCAACAGGAAACTTAATGATTGAAACCCACTACAATAACGCACAGAATGTGTAACACACTAAGTTAACCATTCCATTATCATCAAAATAAATCACGCAAAAAAATAAAAACCTGAGTCTGTACAACTCAGGTTTTTGTGCGTCCACAAGGAATCGAACCTTGAACCTAATGATTAAGAGTCATTTGCTCTGCCAATTGAGCTATGGACGCGTTTAAAAAATCGGACGCAATATAGTCGCGACATACTAACGACGCAAGCTCTTTTTATTCATTTTTATCATTGATCACGTCGTATATTAATTGACGAAATGCATCCACCTGAAACGGTTTGATGATATAACCTTTAAACCCATACGATTTGTGATCAGCCATGATCGGATCGTTGGAATAGCCGCTTGAGACGACGGCGCGAACGTTCGGATCAATTTCTAAAAGCTTTTTTATTGTTTCTTTTCCGCCCATACCTCCGGGAATCGTGAGATCCATGATCACGACATCATACGGCACTCCGGCATCTCGTGCCGTCGTAAACGCGCGTATGGCATCTGTGCCATCAGTGACGGAATCCGTCTGGTAACCAAACTTACGCAGAATACGTGTGGTTATTTCCCGGATGTCTTCTTCGTCATCCATGACAAGTATTTTTCCGCTGCCCATTCCAAGTTCCTTTTGCGGGGCCGATTGTTGTTGCACTTGTTTTTCCGAAGCCGGCAGATACACCGTAAAAACAGAACCGACGCCAAGTTGTGATTCGACGGATATTGCGCCCTGATGGTTCTTTACGATGGAATAACAAGTAGCCAAACCCAAGCCGCTACCGCGTTGTTTGGTTGTAAAATACGGATCGAAAATTTTAGACAAATATTCCGACGCAATGCCGACACCTTGATCGGTAATTCCCATGCGAATATATTTTCCTGCCGCAAGATGCATGATCGCATTTTCATCTAAGTATACGTTTTCTGCTTTTATATGTATAACTCCGCCGTCCGGCATCGCATGAACAGCGTTAATCACCAGATTCTGAATCACTTGACTGATCTGTCCCTCATCGATTTCGGCAGGCCATAAATCATCCGGCATATCATACTCACACAACACATTGGATCCGCGCATCATAAAGTCCGCCGCTTCACGAATCAATTCACTGATGGTCAGCGTTTTCCTGACCGGCGATCCGCCTTTGGCAAACGTGAGTAATTGTTGCGTCAGTTCTTTGGCGCGAAATCCGGCTTTTTCAGAGCGGGATAATATATCATCAATTTTATCATAGTGATGCTGCTGATGTTCCATACGCGCCAGTGAAATATTACCCAATATCGCTGTCAAAATATTATTAAAGTCGTGCGCAATACCACCGGCAAGTAATCCGACCGATTCCAGTTTGATAGATTTCAGGCGTTCTTCTTCTATTTTTTGTTTCTCTGTGATATCACGAAACACAAGTACCACACCGATGATCGTACTTTCTTTGTCACGGATGGGCGCACCGCTGTCGGCTATCAATCGTTCTGTGCCATCACGAGCGATCAACGCCGTATTTTGTTCCAGCTCAAAAATGCCGCCGCTTTGAATGATCCGACGCACCGGCTCCGCAATACGCACTTTGGTTTTGTAATTGATGATATGAAAAATATCCTCGATCGGTCTGTCTTGCGCTTCTTCTTGCGTCCATCCGGTCAATACTTCGGCAACACGATTGATCAAAACGATCCGTCCTTGCACATCCGTCGTGATCACGCCGTCACCGATCGAACGCAGTGTCACAGATAACCGCTCTTTTTCGGCTTCGAGAGCGCGTTCGGTTTTTTTGCGATCCGTTATATCATAATATACACCCTGAATAGCCGGTGTGTCATTCCATAAAATTTCAGCTACCCGCACTTCTAAATCACGAATGCGACCGTCTTTGGTGATTACCTTTAGTTCATACAAATCCGATACGGGTAATCCTTGACGTCGCCGTTCCATTCGCTCTTCGATCATAGGCTTATTCTCGGGTGCGATAATCTTGTATATCGAGAAATCCGGTTGTGATACGTCATGCGCTGTATAACCGAACAGTTTTTCCCACGCCGGATTGACAATTACGATTTTTTCGTTTTGCAAAACATACACCGGATTCAACGCTTGCTCGACCAATGTTTTATACTGAAGATCGCGTTGGCGAAGTATACTTTCTGCCGTCCGTAATTCGGTGATATCAGAAATAAATCCCTCGATGTATAAAAGTTTACCATCCGCATACACACCGGAACCGACTTCCGATAACCACCGCCAACTTCCGTCGCGATGTTGGATACGATAAGTTAAACTAAACGAATGTTGATCCCGCACGGCGGTATGAACAATATGATTGATCATAGCCACATCATCAGGATGATACATCGTGCTCAGGCTTATTCGCCTGTCATAAAAATCTTCCTTCGGATACCCCGTGATGTCCAAAATCGCTTCGCTGGTATAAATGAACGTAAAATCAGCATCGTTTTCACACATGTACACGACCCCCGGAAGGTTTTCGGCAAGTAATCGGAATTTTTCTTCACTTTGCCTCAACACTTCTTCCGATTTTTTACGTTCCGTAATGTCACGCGAATTAACCACGATGCCGCCGACAACCGCATCATGCAATAGGTTATGGGCCGTCACTTCCAATGTGCGCCATGAATGATCTTTGTGTAAAAATCGAAAATGGACATTGACTATTTTTTGCCCTTGATGAATTCCGGTTTGGAAGGCTTCGCGAATTAAGGGACGGTCTTCCGGATGGGCAAAATCTAACACGTTCTTACCGATAAGGTCGTTAGGCGTAAACCCGGTTATTTTTTCTACGGAAGGACTTTCGTACAAGATCGTACCATCAGCTGAAATAATACTGATAAGATCCAACGCATTCTCAATCAACGCGCGATAGTATTTTTCACGACGTTCCACGGCTTCCCGGCTTCGCACACGTTCAGTCACATCGCGCGAAAAAATGGAAGCGCCGCGAATAATCCCGTCGTCCGTGCGGATCGGAAAAAAAGAAATTTCATAATCACGCGACTCGCCGCCCAGATCATAGTGATCCGATTCCATAAATACCTCGCCGCGAACGATGACGCGTTCATACCTTGCCTTCCATAAGGCCTTGAGATCGTCGGGTATACTGTCAATCACATTCATTCCGACTTCCAATCGAACCCCAAATGCCGCAAAATACGCATCGCGGAATGTCGAATTGATGGTGACAATCCTGTAGTCGGCGTCGATGGACCAAATGGAATCATGCGAATTTTCAAGAATTGCCGCTAAATTGGCTTCATTATTCCTTAAATCCTCTTCAACCAAACGTCGTTCGGTTACATCTTTGCGTACGGCCCATACGCGTTTCCAGAAACCTTGCTCCACGACACCGGTATAACTATTGATGAAAAATCGTTTGGAACCATCTTCGGATATTTTTTCCGACTCGATATCGCTCGCTGAATAACCGTTACGAATTAAGTGTGCAACCCACTCGCGCTGTGCCGTTTGTTCCGTAGCTTCATCGCGCCAAACTTTGTTCCCCGTAAGCTGATCCGGTGTACGATAGCCTTCACTGAGCGCATACGTACTATTGCATTCACTGATAAAGGCCGTTTCAAAAAAAGATGCGATCTGATCTTCGACGGGTAGGTTCACGGCAATCGGTTTTTCAAATTCAAATAAACAAATGCCATCGGAGCTGTTGGCCACAAATGCCCGATACCGCTCTTCACTTTGTTTGAGCGCTATTTCTGATTTTTTTAATTCTGTTATATCTTTTTGCGTCCCCCAAATACGCGTAAGTTTTCCGTCTTCGACAATACCTATGGCACTGTTCAAAAATATCTTCTGCGCGCCATACTTATCCACTTCGTGCGATTCCTGATTGGCAAAATGATAACCCGATTTTACGAAGTCCACCATGTAGGCCACGTTATGCGGGTCATTTGGCAGAAGTAAGGTTTTGAGGGGTAAGCCAATTAACTCCTCTACCGAATTAAAGCCATACATCAGCGCTTGTACGGTATTGGCCTCGGCGATATAGCCTCCGGCAAATATACTAGCCACTTGCTCTTCCGGCATCCAATCAATCGGAACTGGTTCATCTAACTCAAGGCGATAAATACCCTCCGTACTTTGCTCAATGAAAGCGCGGTATTTTTGATCACTTTGGGTCAACGCTTCTTCAGAACGACGTACGTCGGAAATATCACGGCAAATAAACTGCAGGCACGGTTGATCGTCGTATTCTATTTTGGAAATCACTGATGAATACCAGTGCATCTTTCCCCACCGATCAATAAAACGATTTTCTATGATGCCGGAATGGGTCCTCGCGCTTTGTGCAAATTCGTCAATAAGCGCATTGACTCTTCCAAAATCTTCCGGGTGAACAAAAGGGTTTTCATCGGGCGGAAAACGAAAGTCATTGAGTGTATAACCGGTTTGACGTTCCATCGCCGGATTGACATACAGCATATTGCGTTTGTAATCTGTGATAAAAAGTACATCATGGAACGACTCGACTAGTTTTCTGTAACGCTCTTCCCGCTCTTTGAGCAACTGTTCAGCTTCCACACGTTCGGTAACATCGCGTGTCGTAATGAGAATTCCCTCAACGGATGCATCCAAAAGCAAATTGACACCGACGCTTTCACAGTGACGCCACGTTCCGTTTTTATGTAAAAAACGGTACATAGCCGTAGCCGATTCGCCCGGCACACGAAGCAAGGATTCAAAAGTTTTTTGCAATACTTCAAGGTCTTCCGGATGAATCTGATCGAATGCATTGCGCCCAAGCAACTCGTCCTGCGTATAACCGAGCATCGGAAATATGGAGGGGCTCTCGTACCGGATCGTACCGTCCGCTGCGACAATCGTGATCAGATCGCGTAGTTGGCGCACCAGCATCGTAAATCGTTCTTCACTGCGATGTAATGCGTCTAAGGCAAATTTTTGCCCGGTGATGTCGCTGACAACAAACTGAATGGCCGGTTTTTGAAGGTATTCGATTTTACTAAGTACGGACGAATGCCAGCGTAATCTTCCCCAACGATCCACAAAACGGTTTTCCAAAGTTTTAGAAAACATGGCTTCGCTTTGTATAAAATCCGCTATGAAACGATTGACGTTAGGCAAATCCTCCGGATAGATCAACGGATGTTGATGTACGTTAAAATCATAATCTGTGGCCGTGTATCCCGTGTGTTTTTCGACAGCAGGGTTGATGTACAACACATTGCGATAGTAGTCCTCGATAAATACCATGTCATCCGACGCTTCGAGTAAAGCGTGATACCGTATTTCGGCTTGGCGTCTTTCTTCCGCATGTTTTGAGCCGGTGATACAATCGGCTACAGCGTTGGCAAACTCTTCTTCGCGTCGGGCCCATCGGCGTGATCCTCCGACATGCTCATGGCACAAAACACCGATCACGCGGCCGTCCTGCCAGATCGGTACATCCATCATCGCGCCGATCCCGTTGGGCAAAAGATAATCTTCCGTAAAAGCACTGGTGCGGGGATCTTTGTGAGCATTCTTCGCCAGTAATGACCGGCCGGAATTCAATGCCTTAAAGTAAGGTTTATATTTAGAAGCTAAAAGTACGTCCCCTTTGAAATATTTTTTTTTCTCCCGACTGTAAAGTGCGACACATTGGATAGCCGATCGGTCCGGCGTGAATAACCAGACACTGACGCGATCAATAGATTGCAAGTCGGCGGATATACGTACGGCGGCACGCACCAAAGCGTCAAAACCTTTACGCAGACGATACAGATGCAGCAGGGCATCATGCTGTCGCGTGCTATCTAATTTTCGAAGAGTCTTTGGGGGACTCTTCTTTTTAGATGAAACTCGCTTTGGGGTTTTACGCGCCATAAATCAAAAAACTATGTTAACACCATTACTCAATTCAACATCATATGTGCGAATCCCGGGTGCCGGGCGATGATCATACCGCGCATTGAAGGCCGTCACAAAACTCAATTTTTTCCAGAGAGCGATGGTCATACTCGTATTATGTAATAGACGGTAGTCGGAAAACGCGCGCGTATCGGCTTGATAATAGGTCGTAGCAACAAATGCTAACCGATCATCCGGATTCCATCGTATGGATAAATAATTAGTGGAGCGTAGTTTTCGGACGGTCGGCTCATTGTGTTCATACATTTCACGCTCCCACATCAATCCAGCACCGACAGCCCATACCAATACTGGAGACTTGCGCCCCGAATCCGTTCGCATAATTTCATAGCGTAGACCACTGCCGATCAATTGACGATCTTTAAGGTCAATAAACGCATTAAATTCTTTCTGCGTAAAACCTTCGGCAATTACGTAATCGCTCAGATTTCGGGTAACACGCAAATGCATAAATCCTTTATGCGAATACAGTTTTCCCCGGCTTTCGGCACGCTCATAATTCGCGGCAAAAAAAGAATAATATGCCGTGGTAAGCCAATCCAAGCGGTAATTGCTTTTCATGCTCAGGGATTCGGAATTGCCTTCTTGGAGACCGAGACTAAAACCTACGGTATGATGGAATCCTCGATCCGCATTATACTTGCGTAAATTTTCAGTATTTACTTGCGCCAATAAGACACACGACAAGCTCAATGCGATATAAACGCAAAAAATTCTGATCTTCATATATGTAGAACCTTTAGACAAGGAGGGTATGCCGGACAATATATAATAAAATCGGTGTTATGTAAAATATTTTTCATAGGAAATCTGTTGAAGAACGAAAATAACCTCTTTATTATTTATTATGATTGATTATTTACTCATTGCTATTGCAGCCTTTACGGCATCCGCGCTTACTTTTTTTTCGGGTTTCGGGCTGGGGACAATTTTGATGCCGGTCTTTGCTCTGTTTTTTCCGGTTCACACAGCTGTCGCATTGACCGCTGTTGTTCATTTTTTAAATAATATTTTCAAACTGGGACTTACCGGATTCTTTGCCGATAAAGCCGTGATCCTGCGATTTGGCATCCCGGCCATCGTAGCTGCTTTCGCCGGGGCCGAATTGCTTACATGGATGTCCGCATCGGAGCCTGTTGCGAGTTATTACTTAGGTCATACGATCTTCTATATACGATGGGAAAAAATAATCATGGCTATTGTCATGATCATTTTTGCATTGCTAGAGATCATACCGGCTTGGTCACAGATACATTTTGATCCTAAATATTTACCATACGGCGGGATTCTCAGCGGTTTTTTTGGCGGGTTATCAGGGCATCAAGGCGCTCTGCGCAGCGCGTTTCTTCTTCGTTTAGGTCTCGGTAAAGAAAGTTTTATTGCCACCGGTGTCGTCATCGCATGTATGATTGACATAACGCGATTAAGCGTTTATGGGTTTTCTATTTTTCAGGAAAACATCGCAGCCCATTGGCCGTTACTGCTCATAGCCATCTCGAGCGCATTTGGCGGTGCGTTTCTTGGAAATCGGTTTCTTAAAAAAATGACCATTGCTTTACTACAAAAGAGCGTGGCTTTATTTCTTATCGCCCTTGCCTGCGCTCTGGCCACGGGTATCATCTGATCACAATAAAAAACCCCGGAACTAAAAAATCCCGGGGCTTAAAAAAATCAGCTATTCAGTTATTACTTCTTAGCTGTCAATTTCTCATTGATTTTGCCGTACATCATAGCGGCTTCATCGGCCGTAGCGCGTGAAGCTTTGAAATCACCGGCGGCAAATTGTTTTTTGGCTTCTTCTAATTTAGCTTTGCAACCGGCATAGGTTGTTTCCACTTCTTTTTTGTCCGCCGCTTTGAGTTTGCCGGCCGCCGCCATCATGGCTTTTTCATTTTTCGTCCAGGTCGTTTCGCAGTTTTTGATGAAATCATCCGTGGATGTTTTCACTTGTTCCATACCGGCCGGAGCTGCGGTAGCGGCTTCGTTATAGAGCTTTTCGGCTTCGACGTAAGCGGCTTTGGACTTATCCCATTCTTTCTTAGCCACAAGGCCATCGGCTTCTTTCATTTTAGCTTCGGCTTTTGCAAACGATTCGCTGGCATAATCAGCAGCTTTAGCTTCAGAGGCTTTTTTCGCGGCAGCTTTAGCTTTAGCAATTTCCTGCTCCGGGGGACCGCCGCAACCGATCAGTACAAATGCTGTCATAGCGACAGTCAACGCGGATACGATCATACGTTTTAACATAGGATTCTCCGTTTATTTAAGGGTTATGGGAATATTTACAAAAAAACCCCGAATACAAGTATCCGGGGTTTATTCAAAACTAAATTTGAATTACTTCTTAGCAGGCATTGCCATTTTCTTCATGGCATCCATTTTTTCGGTAGCCATAGCGAGGCTGGAAAGAGCACCCATCGGGTCGGTTTCCATCATGCCTTCAGCGCCTTTTACAGCACCTTCGACTTCTTTGCCCATAGCATCATATTTGTCTTTGTCGCCTTTTTTCATCAGTTTGGTAGCAGCCATCAGCATTTTGTCTTTGCCCATGTCTTCCCAAGCTTTTTTAGCGGCCGCAATACCGGCTTTGGCTTCTTCCATTTTAGCTTTCATTGCTTCAGGAGCGGCTTTAGCAGCAGCTTCAAACTGAGCGGCAGCTTCTGTATAAGCTTTCTTCGCACCGTCCCAATCGCTTTTCTTCACAGCTTCAGCACCTTTGTTCAAAGCGGCATTCGCTGCATCAAACGCTTCTTTAGCATACACATCAGCTTTAGCTTCGGTAGCTTTTTTCATAGCAACCGTGGCTTTTTCGATCAATTCTTTCGGGGGACCGCCGCAACCGATCAGAACGAATGCAGCGAGGGTCAGCGTCGCTACGGACAATACAACACGCTTCAGCATGGGTTTCTCCTTTAATGCTTGCACTTAAGGCTACCAACACCCAATCTACCTAAGTGCTAAGTTTTTATTTTTATGGTGTTTAGGGTTAAAAAAACCACTTGTTCACAAAATCTGCGCAAATATATGATCTCATGCCGGCAAAAGCAAGCTGTTTTTTGCTCTAAACTTCTTTATTTTCAGCATCATTTCCAATAATCACTTACCATTTTACGCATTCTTACATGCTTACACGACATCGGTTATGTAGGATACTGCGAAAATCGTATATCTCCATACCTGATCATATATAAGCCTGCTTTATCTAAGAGTTTGATTTCTGTTGGTAAAAAAACTCCCGGCATCGTTTTTCGAACCGGGAGTTTAAAAAATAATCGGAGATAGATTATGGCCGTAGCTGCTCAGGGATTTCATCAAACACATTGTTTTACCGGTTCGTGGGATGTACATTCAGGCATGAAAACAACCAAACTTTCCGGCCCTGTGATCGCCGATAACTATGATCAAGGTATCCGGCTCGCCATGCGCCTGATCGAAGCACGTGAAAATCTAGCCGATGGTTCGGGTATGGATATTACCGATTGGGCGCAGTCTGTTTTTGGAACGGAGCACCTTGTGCGACTGATCGAAACAGAACCTTTTTCGGAAAAAATATACGGCCCTGTTATTCGCGAAGAAATCGAACGGTTAGCTAAGACGTGGTACCCCGATGTAGGCAAACGTCATATCGTTTCTATCAACAAACTCGAAGATGAGTTTGACGTACATGTCGCCGATGACGAAGCGCCTGCATCAGCGCTTGCAACGGTATCGGCGGATCAGGTACTGGATTTTCTCAGCTCGCGTTTAACCCCGGCTCAACTGGAATACCTGCGCCGGATTCTTAAAAATTCTTTCGGCGAAGACCGCGACTTTTCGTGGAATGAACGTATTTTCCGGCTTTTGGCGGAATCGGAATCCTATCTTCAGTCTAACATAGATCGCATGATGGCGATGTATCCCGACGGGCCGCCATTGCAGGAGCATCTCCATGCAGGGCAAACTTTTTCAGACGAACAAATCATCACGTGCTATAAAAATGTTTTTTTGGGCATCAACGCACGTTTCCCGATTCATTTTTTAGCTACGGACGGTAACCGAAGAGCCGCTATTTTGACGCAATTTGCCGTCGAACATATTTTGAAAACCCGACCGCTGGACGCACTGCAAGAATATACGGCGCGCGATTTCAGTGCGATCGGTTTGCGCAATGTGGCACGATTTTTCAATTATTCGCTGAATCGAATTATTCGCAATGCCTATCCTGATCTCGTCATGCCTTGGGAAATGGCGCATGTCGAAGACGGATTTTGGACGGAAGAAAAAAACAGAACGATGGCCATTCGGTGGCTGATCGAAGAAAAACTCGGCATTGCCAAAACGGATATTCCTAAAGCTCTGCGGGATGATCGTGTAACCAAATCGTCCTTTACACAAAACGGATTGTCGTACATGTTTGTGCAGTATTACAAATCGGTTTCACGTTGTATCGGTGCGGCATACCCTGAGTTTATGCCGTGGGAATTAGGCAGCGTACCGAATGCTTTCTGGCAAGGCGAAGAAGGACGACAAAACGTCGTGAAAGCGATACACTGGCTCATGCGGCGCATGCAAATCATACCGGCCGAAATACCCGAACGTATCAAAGATAAAACCATTAATCGCGAACTCTTCAGTCGGTTTGGCCTCGCCACGGTTTTCGAGCGCATTTTCAAAAAGAACATGTTTCAGGTTTTTGAAACCGCGTATCCCGGTCGTTTTGAAATATGGGAAATCGGCAAAGTGGCGACGGACTATTGGGAAGATCTGCTGCATGCCTATCGCGCATCGCTGTGGATTGCTAAAAAAGAAGGCATCCCCGAAAACGGTATTCACGCGGCTTTGCGCAGCGGCATGCTTTCACGCGAATCCTTTGCTAAATACGGACTCGGCAGTATGCTCAAGCGTACTTTTGATAATAACCTGCGCAAGGCTTACTTGCCCTACATTTTGCCCGATGCCGATACGCGTGAGCAGTTGATGAAAGATATTACCCTTCTTCAGCTCATCAAACGCCAGCTGCGGCTTTTTGATGAACAGCCTGTATTGATTCGTATCGTGCGATATATGTTCTACCGATTTGCACAAAACTCCGTCGAGCGCACATACCGCCGAATATACGAGCGCCTGCGCAAACGCACGCAACGACGGCTGGATGAAATATTGGCAATGATGGGGTAAACGCATGTCCACATTTTAGTCGATAGATTAAATACAAAACCCGCCGTGAAGCGGGTTTTGTATTATTAACTATGACTTAAAATAATTTAGAACCGATACATGAGTTTAGAGAAAACAAAAGCACCGCTAAAACCCATCTGAACCGAATCCCAAAGCCCGCCGGACTCAGTAAGCGCCGGATCTTTTCGGTCGGGATAAGTATTAAAAAGATTTAAAACTCCCGCTGTTATGGCAATATGATCTTTAATCTCAATTCGTTACGAGCCTGGAAAAGTAAAAACGAAAATTCACTTTAAGAAACAACTTTGCCTTTTTCAGACATTCTCTATAGATTGCCAGTCACTATGATCAATGAAAAAGAACCCCGTTTTTTACTCATCACTTTGATTGCCACCATTCTTTTTGGTTTTTGGTTTGTCACCATAAAAGATGTGTTTTCACCGTTTATATTAGCGACGGTCATCATCGCCTTTTTACTTCCGTTTCGCGATCATAAAACGATACGCGTGCTCATCGCCTTGATTTTCACGCTGTTTATGTTATGGCTGATTAACGAGTTGCGTGAAATTTTCACGCCTTTTCTGATCGCTTTTGCATTAGCATATCTCTTTGACCCGGTAGTGGACAGTTTCGAAAAACGCAAATTTTCCCGCACGTCTTCCATTGTGGTTATCATATTGGCAATACTCGGAACATTATTTGCCATCGGGCTTTTAGTCATTCCGCAATTTGCAGGCGAAGTCTCCGCGTTGGCCGGCACTTTCCCTTCGTACGAAGATTTTAAACGTAATCTGAATCCGGACGCCTTGAGTTTTTTGCAATCGTGGGGCATGGATACCGCAAAAATCATGGCCATGATCGAATCGGAAACAACGAATAAAATCACCGGCCTTATTCGTGAATTTACGCAAAGCGCGCAATCGTTGTCCGACGGGCTGAGTTCACTGATCACGCAACTCATCAATCTGATTCTGATTCCCTTCATTACATTTTATTTTTTACGGGATTTTGACCAGAATATCGCGCGTATCCGATCACGTACGCCGGAGCGACATCGAGCAAAATTTGAAAAGCTGTATACTCGTATTGACGGAATTCTCAGCGTTTATATTCGCCGGATTTTTCTGACGGCATTTACGCTCGGTATGCTTTCCATGGTCATTCTTTTTATTTTGGATATCCGTTTTGCCACGATCATCGGAATAACACTCGGTTTGTTTTACCTCATTCCATACGTGGGTTACCTTCTGACATTTGCTGTTGGCGCCATCATGGGGTTGCTCAATCCCGATCCCGGCAGCGCGGTTCTCAAAATCATGATCGTGATCGCCTGCATCAAAATCATAGATCTGGGTATCGTCTCACCGCGCCTTGTCGGTGAAAAATTGGGATTGCACCCGGTGCTGATGATTTTTTCGATTTTTGTGTTCGGTAAATTGCTCGGGCTGCTCGGGCTTTTTATTGCTATTCCCGTGACGGCCATTCTGAAAGTACTGATCATGGAATGGTACGATCAAAACTTTCTGCATCGCGAATTTATCCGTGATGATTCATCGTCAACATCCAAGGAGTAAATATGGGTTATTCCGTGAAAGATCGTATTATTCTTATCACCGGCGCCAGCGCGGGTATCGGTGAAGCGACCGCCCGCACATTTGCCGAGGCCGGAGGAAAATTGATTCTCACCGCCCGTCGTAAAGAAAAGCTTGAAAAACTGGCCAACGAACTGAAAGAACAATTCGGAACGCCGTCGTATACCGCTTCCCTGGATGTTCGTGATAACGCGGCCGTAGAAAATTTTGTACGCACTCTACCTGACGCATGGTCGGCCATTGATATTTTAGTCAATAACGCCGGACTCGGGCGCGGTTTGGACAAACTGCATGAAGGAAAAATCGCCGACTGGGAAGAAATGATTGATACCAATGTCAAAGGTTTGCTCTATGTCAGTCGCGCTGTTATCCCGGGCATGGTCGCTCGCGGCAGAGGGCATATTTTCAATCTGGGATCCATCGCGGGTCATGAAACCTACCCCGGCGGAAACGTGTATTGTGCGACCAAACACGCCGCACGTGCAATCAATAACGGAATGCGGATTGACCTCGTGGATACGCCGGTGCGCGTAACGACGATTGACCCCGGTCTAGTCGAAACGGAATTTAGTGTAGTACGTTTTCGCGGTGATGCCCAGCGCGCCAAAAAACCGTATGAAGGCATCGCGCCGCTTAGAGGAGAGGATATAGCCGACTTGATTTTATTTGCAGCGACACGCCCGACGCATGTCAATATCAACGAAATGATCGTGATGCCCAAAGCGCAAGCTACATCCACTTTGGTACACCGCAAAGTATAACATTAGTTTTGATCGAGCAGAGTACGAATCACTTTGGATAAGGTATCAATCGAAAAGGGCTTTTCGATAATTGTAGACTTCAGATTCTGACGAATATCCCGCACCACATCCGGCGTCGCGTATCCGGTAGCAAAGAATATTTTTGCCATCGGATTGATCCCGCACAGAGCCGCATGTGTTTGTTTGCCGTCCATCTCCGGCATCTGTATATCGAGCATGACGACATCGGGTTTTTCCTGCTGATACAAACGCACCGCTTCCATTCCGCTTTGTGCCGTAATTACACGATACCCCAGTTCTTCCAGTATGCGCGAGCATATGTTCAGAATGGCTTTTTCATCATCCACGACAAGCACCGTTTCTTTACCCGTTTCCAAAGGTTTTTCAATCTCCGGCACGGGTGCCGACTCGTTACTTCGGGATGCAGGAAGATAAAATCTAAATTCGGCGCCTTCGCCTTTTTTGGAATCTACCATAATGGTTCCGCCATGATTGAGGATAATACTTTTTGCAACAGCCAAACCCAGGCCGGTGCCTTGGCCTTCCGGTTTGGTAGTATAAAATGCTTCGAAAATATTTTGCAATGTCCCTGCATCCATACCTACGCCCGAATCGCGGATAATGCATTCGATATAGACGCCGGCGCCCGGCAGGTTGAGCAGTTCGGCCGATTCTCCGTCAAACTCTACCGAATGCGTACGTACATTGATCAGGCCGCCTGGCTCGCCCATAGCGTCCCGCGCATTGACAAGAAGATTCATGATGACTTGTTGTATTTGCGTTTGATCCACATCCATCGCAGGAATACTGTCATCCAAACGTATATCAAAACGCACTTGTTTGGGAAATGCATGCGTCACCATCGCTTGCGTTTCACGGATCAGATCATTGATATGAATACGCGTGATGCGCAGCGGGGTTTGCCGTGCATAGACTAGCAATTGTTTGACTATTTCACCCGCTCGCCGCGCCGATGCAGCAATATTTTCGGCATACGTTTTTACCATTTCGGGCGACGCTGAAAAATTTTTGAGCATCTCGGCCGTCGGTAAAATTACGGCAAGCATATTATTCATATCGTGTGCTACACCGCCGGCTATACGGCCTACCGATTCCATCTTTTGCGCTTGAATAAGATTTTGTTCGAGCCGCCGCGATTCGGTAATATCTTCAACGGCTACTTCATAATAAAGGAAACGTCCTCCGGTGTCATACACCGCACGATCGTGCAAACGCACTTGTATAATGGCGCCGTCTTTTTTTCTCCAGAATACTTCCGCATATCGCCCAATGCCCTGGGCTCGCGTGTTTTCGTTGAATTGCAAACGATCTTCAGCCCGCACATAAATATCACGATTGAGATTGAGCCGCATGACTTCGTCATGGGTCTTATAACCCAGCATCCGCACTAACGCCGGATTGATCGTGATAAAATTTCCTTCTTCCGTGGCCTGATAAATACCTTCGGTTATGTTTTCAAAAATAGATCGGTATTTATTTTCTGACGCAATCAACGCCTGTTCCACTTTGCGCCGCTCCGTGACATCGTGAATGATCGAAAAAAGTAATTTGCGTTCGCCGATCACCACCGGACCCGTTCGTACTTCGACCTCTTTTATTTCCCCGTTTGCCAGACGATGCCGAAAATCAACATAGGTTTGCTGCGCTTCCATGGCCTGCGCTATGCGCTCTCTTACTTCTTTTTCAGGCAACACATTGATATCCCAAACCCTTAGGCTTTTTAACTGATCGACCGTATACCCGTAAAATGCGGCAGCTGCAGGATTAGCATCCACGATACGCCCGCTTTCCGGTTCCACAAGCCATTTGATGGCCGTATTGTTTTCAAACATTTGACGATACCGTATTTCACTATCAGAAATCATTTTCCGAGATTGCATACGTTCTGTCACATCGCGGGAAAATACGCTGACGCCGGTGATTATATGTTGTGCATCGCGCAGCGGATAAAAACTGATATCGTAATAATGGCTTATCCCAGCAAATTCAAACAGTTTTTCGATGACAAACCGTTCTCCTTCCAGAGCACGCTGATAATAACTTCTCCACTCGTCGGCTGTCGCCTTTGGCAAATATTCCAAAATGGCCATGCCGGGTTGCAATACAACGCCGTAAGCTGATTCATACGCCACGCGAAAGGCCGAATTGAGAACCACTATGCGCAGATTCCGATCGACGGAATAAATCGAATCCGTCGTATTTTCGATGACCCCCGACAGATTGTATTCGCTTTGGCGCAATGCTTCTTGTGCGAAACGTCGTTCCGTAATGTCGTGATAGTTGGTAACGATAGCCTGGACAAACGGTACGTGAAACATATTGATCGCCGAAAACTCCACCCAACGAATACTGCCGTTTTTGTGACGAAGCGGGACCGATAGATGCACGCGCCGATTTTCTCTGCGACGAACCGACTCAAAAATACGTTGGACCGTATCCGCGTCACTCTGAATAAAATCAAATGCGCTGCGGCCTGAAATTTCCCATGTTTCGTAGCCCAGTAACCGTTTGATCGAAGCGCTGGTATAGAGTATGGTGCCGCGCTGATCTACCAATGTAACAACATCGCTGCTGTTTTCGATCAAAGCGCGAAAACGTTGTTCGCTTTCATAGAGTTGCTGCTCACGCCGCTTGCGATCGGAAATGTCGCGTACGATACCGAGCGCTCTTCCGTCATTCAATACTTTTGCGGAAATTTCCACATAAAAAAGAGTGCCGTTTTTTCTCTTAAATCGTTGCTCGCCCAGATACTTTCCCTCTTTTTGCATCAAGGCCAGCGTTGTATCCAGGGTATGCGCCGTATCGGGATCGATCAGATCCAATGGCCCCATTGTAAGAAGTTCTTCACGGGAATAACCGGTCATCGCACACGCTTTTTGATTAACGGAGAGATAGCGCCGATCCGATCCCATGATAAATACGGCATCGGATGAAGACTCCAGCAACACATCATAATCCTGACTAATACGCTGAATGCGCCGTGCATCCGCCGCATGCCAACGCTGCATAAGCCAAGCCATAGCCAATACCGCAAACGTATTGACGATAATCCAAAAAACTATGGTCCAAAACTGTTCCGGAGCTTCATTGTACGGATGGCCAAAATCCAGCATGTAATACAGACGGTATAAAAATTGTAGTACGGCGCTCACCAAACCTGAACGCAGTCCTCCGAGCAGCACGGAAAAAAATATCAACGCCTGAAGAGCAATCGAACCGGGACGATAATTTTGTATCTGACCGGCGGCCAACTCTAAAATCACAATAGCCACCAATGTGGCGACCGGACCGATCGAACGACGGTAACGAAAAAGAAATTCTGTCAACTTCATGAGAAACAAGAAAGGATTAAGATAATGGATAACATAACCAAACGATTAAGATTAAGCAACACCATCTTGCAATTCGCCTGGGAAACGGAAGCAACATCGTACCCCCCTTTGGATAGAAGGGAAAGAAGGATTGAGATTGGTGATAGAACATTGCAGGAAGTCTTGCGAGCGTAGCGA
>JABWCP010000015.1 GCA_013360215.1 bacterium
CAAACCGACAAACCCTAACATCAGCAGGCGAAACCACCACGTTTGCCAAAAAGGCGGTGTGATGACGATCATTACCGATGCACCGTCTTCATTCCACACGCCGTCATGATTGGATGCTTTTACACGAAAGATATATGCACCCGGATCAAGATTGGTGTAACTCACATACCGGCGCGTGCCGCTGTACAACCATGTTTTGTCAAATCCTTCCAGTCGGTAAGCATACTGATGTTTTTCCGGCGCATGATACATAAGGGCTGAAAATTCAAAAGCAAATGCATTGCCCGCGTACGGCAATACGATCTGCTGCGATTCCGTGACGGATTGTTTTAGCACGCCGTTAGGATCAACCGCGATCGGTTGATTGGCTATATGAAACTGCGTAAGCACAACGGATACCGGCATCGTATTATCCGTAATGCGGTCAGGATGAAAAGCGTTGAACCCTTGTATTCCGCCAAAAAACATTTCACCGTTTTGATTTTTAAAAAATGCGCCGGCATTAAATTCATTACTCTGTAGACCGTCTTTGGTATCGTAATTACGAAAAGCCGAAGTTTTCGGATCAAACTTGGACAGCCCGCCATTGGTACTCATCCATAAACAACCTTTTTCGTCACGAAGAATGCCATACACCACATCGTTGGCCAGACCGTCGCGTTCACGAAAATGTTGCGTAATACCTGTGCGCGGATCGAACCGATTCAAACCGCCGGCCGTTCCCAGCCAAAATATATGTTGCGTCGTATCCGGCAATATGCAAAGTACGATGCTATTGCTTAGGCTTTGCGGATTAGCCGGATCATAATTATAAACCGTTACGGATTGCCCGTCCGCTGATATACAATTTAACCCGCCCCCCTGCGTTGCCACCCAGACTTTACCGTCCCGGTCCTGATAGAGCCCGCGAATAATATTAAAACTCAAACCCGGTTTGGTTTGCGGGCTATACTGCTGCAAAA
Organism: bacterium; assembly: GCA_013360215.1. Lineage (NCBI taxonomy): Bacteria > bacterium. Next base: position 963 of record JABWCP010000015.1, read on the forward strand.
CTTTTCCGGATTTTTCGATGCGAAATACACCGTTATTATTAGTACCTACCCAGAATATATTTTTATCTCGGCGGTCTTCGATCACATAACGAATAAATTTGATATTCGGGTTGGTTGAAGGCTCAAACAACCCGCGATCCGTATCCATCCGTTGCAAACCGGATTTATTGGTTCCTACCCAAAAAATACCTTCACTGTCTTTGAACAAAAAACGAACGGAATTATCACCGATCGTATGGCGAACTCCCGGCGTATTGACATAGGAACGAAAGGTCTGTGTTATGCGATCCCAGCGATTAAGCCCGCCGCCATTGGTACCGATCCAAAGTACTTTTCCCGAATCCGCCGGATCTTCAAAAATACAATACACACTATTGTGGCTTAGGCTATTGGTATGATCCGGATCATGTCGGTACGACGCAAAACGTATGCGTTGCGGATCGTATTTGCTAATTCCCCCGTCACGATGCCCAATCCAAATTACACCGGTATGATCTTCTGTCAAACGCAATATCAGGTTATTGCTTAGGCTGTGTGCATCACCCGACTCGGTTTTGAACTGTAAAAACTTGTTTTGTTCTGGCGAAAAGAGAAATAATCCTCCGCCTTCGCTGCCGACCCAAATACGCCCTGCACGATCACAGTATAACGTCTGCAAATCATCTTCGGTAAGGCCGTGTTTCGAGGCGTCTGCTTTTTTAAAATTATTCTGAAGACGCCAAACTTCATCATACATATATAGACCGCCACCGTATGTCGCAACGTAATACCAACCCCGTCGGTCTTTCACCACCGATCGCACACTGTTCTCCGACAAACGATAGTCACCGGCAGCTTCACGATGATAACGTACGACGTGGCGCCGGGTAGGATCGCAAATATATAAACCCGAATTGGTCGAAAGAAAAAAACGGCTCCCGCTTTCAATTTGCAAATTTTGAACCGACGACATGTCATCGGCAGAACGCGGATTCCATCGTTCCTGTATCTTTCCGTTTTCATCCACACGCAGGAGTATGCCGCGATCCGTTGCACACCATAGATGCCCCGTGCTGTCTTCAGCCATATTTTCAATACGATACCCCGCGATGGTCGCCGTATCGTCACTACGCTTGAATCGTAAAAATTTTTCATCGCGCGGATCGTAGCGATTTACGCCTTCCAAAGTCATCACCCAAATAAACCGACGACTATCTTCGTAGAGAGCGTTGATGTAATTATTGGATAGCGACGTGGAATCAAACGGATCGTTTTTGAAAATGCGAAATTGATACCCATCGTAACGGTTGAGCCCGTCCTCCGTACCGAACCACATAAAACCGCGACGATCCTGCATCATCCCAAAAATGGTGGTTTGCGATAAACCTTGTTCAACGGAAATCCGCTCTACATATAAGCGTTCTGTCTGCGCCGCTAAAAAAGCAACATTCATCCACAACAGCATCGAGGATGCGAATTGAAACAGTTTTGCAATGCGGCCTGTATTCATATCCTGTTTACACTCATACCATGAGTCGGTTTTGAACTAGTTCACACCGATACGATCGGCAAGTTTTTCGATATGACGCGGCGTCGTACCACAACAACCGCCGATTATTTTTAATTTGTACTCCGATACCCACCCTTCCATACGCGAAGCAAAATCATCGGGTGTCATCGCAGGCTTTGATTGTTCCGGAAATATATTGGCATAAGCGCCGATCGGGATATCACCGGCCGTATCTTTCAATACATCCAGCGTATGTTCCATGATTTCTACGCGCATACAGTTGAGCATGAGTGCAGCGGGATTATATGTTTTAATACGCAGTATGGCTTTTTCCAAAGATTCACCGCTGAGCAGTTGCGTATCATTGCGTGCAATAAAGCTGACGGCAACGGGTAAGCCGGTCTGAACGGCATATTCCGTTGCAATGGCGGCTTCATTCATATTATTCATCGTCTCGATCAAAATCAGATCCGGCCGCGCTGCATACAGATCATCAATACGCCGATGGTGGTCATCGCGTAAAACATCGTCCGCCGGTGCACGTTCCGGATGATAACAATCCTCCACCGGTCCGATCGATCCGGCGATAAAAACCGTACGATCCCGTGCCACACTTTCGATCGCTTCGCGAACGGTGTCAACCGCTTTGCAGATAAGTCTTCTCGAATCATTATGGAGTTGCTCGGTCATGAGCGTTTGGCGATTTAGGCGAAACGTGTTTGCTGTGATGATCTGTGCACCGCGCTGTATGTACTCCGCGTGAATAGTCCGCAAAACGGATGTGTACTCATTTTGAAGGAGTGCCACGGCGGACCACAACGGTAAAACACATGGAACGCCGCGACGTTCCAATTCAGAACCCGTTGCACCATCCAAGAGCAGTGGCTTCGCATCCCGAAGTCGATCAACCCAAGCGATCATAAAATAAATGACCGCCGGTTGTACACCGGCGGTAGTATTGGAAATGATTTACAAATTTTGCAAAGCGGAAAGATTGGATCGAAGTTTTTCTACGGTCGCGCGAAAATTATCCAATTTAGCGCGCTCTTTTTCGAGAACCTGTGGCGGCGCTTTGGCCACAAAACCTTCATTGCCTAATTTTTGTTCGATACCACCGATCTGACCTGAAATGCGGTCAATCTCTTTTTGTAAACGTGTACGCTCCACTTCAAGATCAATCACACCCTCTAACGGTAAATAGACTTCCGTACCATTCACAACTGCACTCGCTGCGATGCGGGGTTTATCCGCTTCGACGGCCGCCGTGATTTTTTCTACCCGCGCAAGTCCCGCAAGTGCCGATGTATTAGCATTGTACAGCGCCGCATCCTGAGGTGTAACACAACGCAGAACGAGATCTGTTTTTTTGGATGGTGCGATATTCATCTCTGAACGAATATTACGGATCGTAGTAATCGTATCCCGCAATTGCTCCAGATCTTTTTCAGCTTCCACGCTGATGTAGGACGCTTCGCACTGCGGCCACGGTTGGATCATAATACTTTCACCGTCGGTGCGCGGCATCAGACGTTGCCATATTTCCTCGGTCACAAAAGGCACGATCGGATGCATCAACCGCAATACACCGTCGAGAATATACAACGCCGTGGATAACGTTTTTTCTTTGATCTCCGGAGTGGCATTGTACATACGATCTTTGATCAGCTCAAGATACCAATCGCAATAATCCGCCCAGAAAAAACGATAGACCGAATCCATCGCTTCGTGCAGTTTGTAATTTTCGAGTCCGGTAGTAATACCTTCAACGGCACGATGATATCGGCTCAGTATCCACCGATCGGCGAGTTCAGTGATCGCGTTCGAAAGCGGCAGTTGCGGTTTAGCGCTAGGTAGCTGCTCCTGATAGTTCGCCAAAAAACGAAACGCATTCCATACTTTATTGGAAAAATTGCGGCCGAGTTCAAATTGGCGTTCCGCGAGATTGATATCCTGACCTTCGGCACTGAGATCAACGAGCGTAAATCGCAACGCATCGGCCGAATATTTATCAATCACGGCTATGGGATCAATGCCGTTACCGAGCGATTTGCTCATCTTGCGGCCGAGTTCGTCACGCACGATACCATTGAAATAAACCTGACGAAACGGAACTTTACCGGTAAACTCCAACCCGGCCATAATCATACGTGCAACCCAGAAAAAGATAATATCCGGACCGGTCACCAAAAGGCTCGTCGGATAAAATTTTTCCAGATCTTTTGTTTGATGCGGCCAACCCATAGATGAAAAAGGAACCAGCCACGAAGAAAACCATGTATCCAGTACATCTTCGTCCTGACGTAAATCGGAAACCGTTAGCTGCGCATTTTTTTTCTTTAGTATCGCCAAGGCTTCATCGGCATTACGTGCTACGGCGACACTTCCGTCCGGCGCGTAAAATGCCGGTATCCGGTGACCCCACCAAAGCTGACGAGAAATACACCAGTCGCGAATGGAGGTCATCCAATGCTCATACGTTTTAATCCACTTCTCCGGATGAAACCGTATATCACCTTTAAGAACGGCCTCCAGCGCAGGTTTAGCCAATTCGTCCATTTTCAGAAACCATTGTTCCGAAACCAACGGTTCGATGGGCACATTTCCGCGCTGCGAATAACCGACGCGATTTAAGTGATCCTGAATTTTTTCGACCAATCCTGCCGATTCTAAATCGGCAACCACAGCTTTGCGTGCGGCAAAACGCTCCATGCCGCGATATTTTTCAGGCACGTTTTGATTCATGGTCGCATCGGCATGCATGATATTAAGAAACTGCAGCTGATGACGTTTTCCGAGTACAAAGTCATTCGGATCATGGGAAGGCGTTACTTTCATTGCGCCGGTACCGAATTCTTTATCCACATAGTCGTCGGCGATGATCGGTATTTCACGTCCCACTAACGGAAGTATCACTTTTTTTCCGATCAGGTGTTTGTAACGCGCATCGTCCGGATTGACGACGACGGCCGTATCACCCAGCATCGTCTCGGGGCGTGTCGTGGCAATGACGATATGTTCGGCGCTGTCTTTTACAGGATAACGGAAATAATACATCTTTCCGTTGATCTCCTTGTATTCCACTTCTTCATCGGAAATAGCCGATTGCGAATACGGACACCAATTGACGATATACTGACCCTTATAGATCCAGCCTTTATTGTAAAAATGTATGAATACTTCTTTGACGGCCTCTGATAGTTTTTCATCCATCGTAAACCATTCGCGCTCCCAATCGCAAGAACAACCCATTTTTTGCAATTGTCCGACGATCCGCGCGCGGTACGTCTCTTTATGCTTCCACACTTCATTGACAAAGGCTTCGCGGCCTAATGTTTTTCTTGAAGTCCCTTCTTTCGCTAATTGTTTTTCGACGACGGTCTGCGTTGCTATGCCGGCATGGTCCGTGCCCGGGGTCCACAGCGTTTCAAATCCCTGCATCCGTTTGAAGCGTGTATAAATGTCTTGCACGGAATTGTTATAAGCATGCCCGATATGCAATGCACCCGTTACATTGGGCGGAGGGATGACAATAGTAAAAACCGGTTTAGCGCTATCGGCATGGGCTTTAAAAAAATCATGCTTCAGCCAATACGCATACCATTTGTCTTCAGAGGCTTTGGGATCGTAAGCTTTCGGGATTTCAGTCTTTTGTTGTGCTTCGCTCATAGTAAAACCGACGTGTACCTGATGAATAATGAATTATTTTTGTGGAGTGAATATAGAAGAACGGCATGACAAATAAAAGCGGGTTCTACAGCGTATTTCTGTTGGCTCCAGAATATTACCCGATCATCCCGGACACCGAGTAGGCACGTGAGAGATACACCAAGATGCCCATATTAGAATTTATAGCTCGCCAAGACACCAAGTCGCACTAAAAAATTACTTAGTACTTTGCGACTTTGTGTGAATATTACGCAACCATATAGTAGTATCCCGAATATCAGGACATCCAGTGGAAACGAAAGCGATACACGGATGGGTCATTATTTATTGTTTCTAGACGGCGAAACCCATGCATTGCCATCAATAAAATAACGCCATTTCTTCTCCATCCCTACGCGAATGCCGATACGCGGCGACGTTTTTATTTTTGCATGGTATCGGTCATCAGAAAGATACAGATCGTCGGTCGTCAGATCGGTTCCATTATGGGATTTATCAATGCCCAACGCTAAACATAGTTTCCCTGGTCCGTTACTCAAAGCAAAGCCGCGAGCCATAACACGGTTAGCTTGCATGCGTTCTACGCCATCAAGCGGTTCAACCGCCCGGATCAGGCATGCACCGGCTGTACCTTCTTTTTCGCATACGACATTGGCACAGTAATACATCCCGTAAATAAAATACACATACAGATGGCCGGGCACGCCAAACATTATTTTATTTCTTGGCGTCAAACCGCGGTACGCATGCGACGCCGGGTCATCACCGGCACGATAAGCTTCTACTTCGACAATACGCGCCGACATCGTCCCGTGATGCAAAATTTTTCCTAATAATTCGGGAGCCACTTCTAAGGTAGGCCGCGCATAAAACGAACGCGGAAGCGGTTTAGGCATGATGGGTTTGTTTGTCGTGTTTAAACCCTTGATGAATTTCCTCTAATAGAAAATCCACCTGTAACATAAATCGTTCCGATGCACAACCGCGGCGCTTGCACTCACGGCAGGGGATTTTCAATTTACAATCCACTTCGTTTTTATGCAGGGTTTCAATCTCTCCGAACGCTTCATAGAGATCGCTTTCGTTTTCTTCCTGTTTACGTTTCGGTTCGTTTTCCGTCATCAATTTACCCCATTTGATACGAAGCATCTCTTCAAGGTCTTTGATACGGCCAAGAAACTGACTGATCGTATTACGCCAGATCATCACAGCTTTATTGAGTACGGCTTCATCCACTTCGTCTTCAACACCGGATTCTTCTTCAAACTTGAAACTTTTCAGATCAAGAATGTGTCGCACCATACCTTGAATCTCTTCAAATTCCGTAAAAAGCTCACGTTTGGTATCGCTGTAAAGCGCATTGATCGAACCTTCAAAATGCTCGATCGCTTGACGAATCACACCCTGCGCGACGGTTGCCGATCCGGATTCGAGATTTTTGGCTTCTTTGGCAAAAAGCTGAAGATAATTCAGCGAACCGCGCAACATAGTGACGGCTTCTTTTTGCGAATTGATACGACTGTAATTGAGAGACTGAAAGATCACGTCAAAATAAGCATTAACGCTGACTTCGATTTCCTTCATTTTTTTATTTAATCGTTCAGCTTCTTTGAGACGAATCTCCGTGGTACGTTGACGCACTCTTTCATCGGTGCTCTTTTCAAGCATCGGCAACACTTGCGATGAAATATGCCGCGGCGTCGAATCATCGGATACCAGATCAATAATGTCATCCGGCTGCAATATTTCCAACGCCTGCGCCCTCAGATCGGCATCTTTATCAAAATGAAGATAGGTAATCAGCGTAGCATTAAAAAGATCGGTCGGATCTTCCACGCACTTTTCCAACTCTCTTCGTTTGCGGTCTTGCAATACCTGTGTGAGTTGCCGACGTGCGGCATTGTGCTCATTCGTCTGATCCGCCCCCAGATCACCGCCCGCAGCCAGGTTACGAATTTCAAGATGAACCGCAGACTCCAGCATGCGAAAAATCGAAATCGCCGTTATTTTGGGTATAGATTCCCGCATGGTGTGTATGAGCGAATCATCTTCGAGCGCATTGATCAACGTTTGCACATCCAATGCAGAGACGACATTTTCTGCGGCCATTCGCACTTGCGCATCATCGTCAATGAGGTATGAAAACAATGTAATCAAATTAGCACGTTGTATCGGCTGCGTATTGGCCGTATGTATCTCGCGAACTTTGACGATACGACGACTGCGCCGCTTCATGACCTTTTGTGCAAGCTTGAGGATTTTATCATCTTCGCGATCGATGTCGCGTTCCTTGATCAGATTGATAAAATCATACAATACCTTGGTGGGCAACTGAGGATTACCAAAAACCGCTTCGAGAACATCCAGGTCGCGTTCAAACAACAAAAACACGATCAAATGTTGTACTTCGTTTTCACGGCCAAATTTGATGCGCTCCTGTTCACTAAAATCCAAGATGTGAACATATTTTCCTACGTCGCGGAAAAACGGATCGTTTTTCATCGCAATACGCGCATCGGGCGGTTGTTCATCTAAGTTTTTATAGGATTGAATATCAAACGGAAGCGACTGACGATAATAACGATGCAGGATTTCTTTATAATGAACATGATCCGATTTCGAAAATTTATCGTCCGTTTCGATCAGACGCTCCGGATCGGTGATATCCGGTGTATTTGTTATTTTAGTGTTTTCAGACATGATGTGCTGTTTCGGTTACATTCGAATGGTTTAACTCCATCACGGCGCTGATCGTATGCTGATGCGCGACATGTACTTGGATTTGCTCTTTCATCGCAGTAGTTTGCAAATGTTCTGTCATGGACGCCATCGCAAGATCCGGCATATTATTATGTTCACTCAGATGCGCCAGCACAAGCCATTGCAGCCTTGGGAACATCGTATCGCGCATCAATTCGCCGGCCTGACGATTGGAAAGATGGCCTACACGCGATGCGATACGCTGCTTCAGCGGCCAGGGATAACGTCCTTTCATCAGCATTCCCTCGTCGTGATTGGATTCCAAAATCAAGATATCCGAATCCTGAATGCGTGCTTTCACCAGTTCGGATGCATACCCCATATCCGTAGCGACGGTCACTTGCCTGTTGCCGCATTGGAACGAATAACCTACCGGTTCCGTGGCATCGTGTGAAATGGAAAACGGCTGCACCTGAAGTCCGTCGGCTTCAAATGTATCGGAAAACACATGCACCCTCGTCTGCTCCGGAATGCGATGTCTCAGATGGCGAAACGTTCCCGCATTGCAATGCACCATACCGCTAAAACTTTTCAATATTTTTTTCAGACCTTTGATATGATCATCGTGTTCGTGCGTGATAAAAATGTGTTGCAGTTCGTTGATCGGCGTAGCGACCGCCGTAAGACGATCCATCGTTTCTTCACCGCTCAACCCGGCATCGATCAGAACTTTAGTTGCACCGTACTGCAAAAACGTACTATTGCCTTTGCTTCCGCTGCCAAGTACGCATACGCGCACCGCATTGTTCGCTTCTGTTAACACACTATCTCCGTTTAGGGAAATTAAACTGAAACCGGGGCTGTAGTCAAGACATCAATTTTTTGAGAAGGTCTTCGGCTTATTTGTTCATCGAACGGCTTCCGGGCTTGATCGCCGGCAATGCGCCTTCCCGGCATAGGGGACATGTTTCGGGTTCATATTTGACTACATCCACAGAGACTAAGGAAAATTTAGGTACGCCAAACTCGGCGCGCCCGCCGCTGCGATCCACCAGATAACCGACGCCGACGACATTCGCATCCGCATCACGGCAAAGTTGAATCACCTCTTTGAGGGAACCGCCGGTCGTCACGACATCCTCGACAACCAACACGTTTTCATCGCGTTTGATTTCAAAACCGCGCCGAAAACGCATGGTGCCGTTTTCACGTTCGGAAAATATACAACGTGCATTCAGAGTGCGGGCTACCTCATGCGCTACGATGATCCCGCCTACTGCCGGTGCGGCCACGGCATGAATTTTTTTATCTTTATAATGCAATGCTATTTCACTGCACAACAGCTGTGCCCAGTTGGGATGCTGTAAAACGCGAGCGCATTGAAAATAATTAGGACTGTGTGCGCCCGAAGTCAGGATAAAATGACCTTCAAGTAAAGCGCCGCTTTGTTTGAAAATACCGAGTACTTCTTCCTGTTTCATCATTCGGTTGTATAGTTTTTAGATGAGCTGACTTGTTCGATATAATTCCACACATTAAAAAAATCATGCGATCCCGAATAATAAATTCCCAAAGCCGTGCACAAAACGATCAGCGCTCCGCCTAAAATAAATCCCGTACGCCACCAACTCGCATTAAAAAGTATTTGCGCTGCGCGGAAAAAACGAATCCAATGCCAGAAGAAAAACAATACGGCCGCCGTAGCTCCCAGGCTCAAGACAAAATCGGTTTTCATGAGACGATGGAAGACCACCACAAAGGGAATAAGATACAGAAAATGCGAACTGCTCCACGCCGCCGCGATAATACTTTGCTGGAAATTTACGTACGCCTGAAAAGGTTTTTGAAATATCATAAAGAGAAGCCCGATCACCGTGATGACCAAAGCGTAAATCATCGTCCACTCCAGCACAAAAAGTTCAGGACTCCATGCCAGGCCGTCTACCCAGGCTTTGAGGCCATTGCTGCGCAAGAACGTCGCAAGGTACTCATCAAACAAATGGTTCCGCCGCAATTCAAAGAAAACGATAGACAGCAATGCCGCGTACGCTAAGCTCGCAAGAAAGCCGACTAACAACGCCGGCCACAGTGTGATGACGCGGTTTTCGCGAATGTCACCAAAAAAGCTTACTACTTTGAACAACGAGCGGTGAACGCTGTTTTTAAATTTAGGACTTTGCCGGTAAAAACTGATAAACAAGACGACCAATATCAGTCCCGTGATCGGATACGTTTTGGGATATACGGGTTCGTAGGCACCGACGGCGATCGGCTCCAAAGCATCATCCGAATACAAGGCGCGCAATGTTTCAAACGCATAGCGCTCCTGACGATCGTAGGTCACGACGCCGGACGTATAGATTGTTGAACTCGCATTCGGATTGGCATAAAGATACGGGCGCTGTACGGCAAAATCATTGAACGAACGCACCACGCCGCCGGCCAATTTCCACTCGCCGGTCTTTTTATAAAAATCAGCCAACACCTTAGCCTGAAACTTGGTGGACATCGGGTCGCTGTAGCCATTCTGATTATTGGAAAAAATCTGCGCACCGTACACCGCGATCAGTGCACGTGTGGGCCACTTGGCCAGACTGCGCTGGACGAAAAGATTGGATACCAGAGGGTTATTGAGACGAATATCCAGCTGGACAATATCCACGTTGTCCATAAACGAATCATAACCGCCAAAAGCCGAAACGGCGAAAACGGGACGACGATCTTTATTTTTTATTTCGCCGACAATTTGCTGGAAATAATAATTGGCTGCGCCATCCGACGGATCGGGAGCAAATCCCACACCCCAGGCAAGGATACTCGGATTGAGATGCTCATATTCGACGATATGCCGATAGTATTTGCGAATATCTTCGACATAACTCGGCGAACGCATAATATCCGCCGTAAGTCGCCAGGATGGAATTTCATAAAACAAAAGCAAACCATAACGATTGCACAGTTCTACAAAATAAGGATGCGGCGGATGATGACGAAAACTCACGGCATTAGCGCCAAGGCGTTTGATTTTGAGAATATCCTGCTCCATCATCGCCCAGCTCATGGTGGTGCCCGCGCCCGGATAATCTTCATAATATTCGACGGCGCGTATCGTCACCGGTTGCGCATTGAGAAAAATATACTGGTCGTGCACATCGGCCTGGGCTATACCGAGTTGGTATTCGACACGATCAATCACCGTCGTGCCCTGTACTAAATACATTACAACGCGATAACGACTCGGCGTGATCGGGTTCCAAAAGACCGGTTTTTCTATTGAAAAACGTAATTGACGATCAACAAAATTGAAAACCGAAACCGTATCTTCTTCGTTTTGCTCGCGAATTTTCGGAATGTCCCACACGTTGCGATATTTTTTAAACCGATTTGTGTACACCGGTTCCGGATTATTTTCTTCAAACATTTCCAAAATATACCGCAGCGGCTGATTGGGGTTGATCAATCGTAATGTATCCACAAGGCGTAAACTGTATTCGTAATTACGCAAATGCCAATTGACCACAAAATCACATTTGCGCAAATCATTGGACAACGTATAACCTACGGTGTATTGATCAATAGCAACTTTTGGAAGACCTACGAGAAAGAGTTCACGGGTTATACCGCTGTACAATTTGGGTTGCAACAAACTGGTTTCACGGGGATAGCTGGTAAACGGATCAACACGCGAATCCACTGTAATTTCAATTTTGTTTTCCTGACCGATACGGATCAGATCTTCACGCAAGTCCGCTTCCAATCGCGTATAACTGTTATTGGCATTGGTGACAAATTCGCCATTGATGCGAATGTCGGCGCGGAAATTGATGCCTAAGCTGACAAAACGAAAGTGCTTATTACGAAAATCTTCGCCGGGAACGAACGTACGCGTAAATGTAACTTTGCCGCTATAATCATAAGAACTGGGAACAATAACCTTTCGTGAAACCCCTTCCACGGACATGGTCCACTCACCCGCCAAGTCTAAGAAGGCGCGGGTTTCGGTAAGATTGACATACTCGCGTAAGGTCTGGGGATCATAGCCGTTTTTTTCGCCGAGGATACGAAAATCATTTTGCGCGTGAACGAAAAGCGCGCAGCATAGAAGAGTGATGATACGAAAAATCATTCGCAGTACTGCTCCGGTCGCGGCCGTCATCGGCCGAATTTACATAATTCGTTTACCGAAAAGTGAAGCCATCATTTCGACGCCGACATGTGCCGTCGTGTTTTTAATATCAAGTATCGGATTGGTTTCAACAATTTCCGCAGAAATTACTTTTTTAGAATCGCACAGCGATTCCATGGCGAGGTGGGTTTCACGGTACGTAAGTCCGCCGGGTACCGGCGTTCCGACACCGGGAGCAATACTCGGATCCATACTGTCCGCATCAAAGCTCACATGAATGCCCGCGGTATCTCGCGCGGCTATATCAATGGCTTGTCGTATAATCCTGGACATACCTTGTTCGTCAATGTCGCGCATTGTAAAAACGGTGACCCCCATACGTCGGATATTATCAATTTCTCCGTCATCCAATGTACGAATGCCTACAAGTACGGTATTCTCAGGATTGACTTTGACAAATTCACCGCCGACACCGGTCAACTTGGGATGACCGTGTCCGAGTGATACGGCAAGCGGCATGCCGTGAATATTCCCTGAGGGCGAGGTATCGGGCGTGTTCATATCGCCGTGCGCATCGATCCAAATCACGCCGATTTTCTGATTGGTTTTTCTAAAATGACCGGATACGCCCGCCAGTGTGCCGATAGCGATCGAATGATCGCCGCCGAGCACAAGCGGTATATGATTATCGGCGAGGCATTTTTCGACGTCATCGGCGAGCGCCGTTACGGCACGCGTTACTTCATTGAGGTACTTGAGTTTTTCGTCGCCGACCCTAATGACTTCGGGGTTTTTGGTAACGATATCCCCCTTGTCTTTAACGGTGTGGCCTAATTCCTGCAGTCGCTCCGTCAAACCGGCCAACCGCAAAGCGGACGGGCCCATATCGGTTCCGCGGCGCCCTGCACCCAAATCCAATGGAACACCTATGAGACGAATGACGGACATACATTACCTCTGAAAATTTGAATTTTAAAACCGCGCGAATATACCCGTCCCGTGCCTAATAATCAAGCGTATAACCGATGCGCAGATAGTTCTGCGTCGCATCAAAACCTTTACGGTTACCCAAGTTTTGAATCATAGACAACTCATACTGGAGATATAAGGCGTGATGTGACCATGTTTCAAATGAGGTGTTTAACAACGCCGAGTTTCTAATTTCTTTGATACCCATGAGAAACCGTTTTTTCTGTTTACCGGAATCATCGTCGGTAAAACCGTATTCGTATCCAAACCGCTGAATATCGCCTTCTCCGTGGCGAATTCGCCTGAAACCTACCTCCGCCCGAAGACGCCGAGAGGGTTGATAACTTATTGAAAAATTCCATCGGTCGGAATTGGGTTGAAGCTGGCTTCCCAAACCGGCATCAAAATGCGTATAATTCAGCAATCGCCATTTATGCGCATACACAAAAGGTTCAATGCGTGAATATTCGATGCGCACACCGGCATCTTGGATCCCTATTGGTTCCGCCCAATAACCGCCGCCCATAACCGCCCAGGTTTGCTTCCAATATGTAAAAGGATTACGTGCCGATGTAAAATCATCAAGGTACACCGCACCGTACACTTTGGTTCGTCCGGGTAAAAAAGCAAGCACATCAAAACTCATTGTATTATTATCTTTGTCACCTAAATATTGTTCGGCGACATGGTAAGGAACAAGCGGGTTCAGATATGACAACTCTACGTCACGCCCTCCGTAGATCACACTTTCACTTCCGGCGAGAAAAAGCCAGGGTAGCGCTTTCCACTCCAAGCGATGCGCAACGATATATTTCCGATCGCTTAGATCTTTTCGTCCATTGACTGTATCACGATCATCCCTTAACCAACCGTGAACGTAGGTGAACTTGAAACGGCTATAGCTCACATCCAGTTTGATGTTTTCAAAAGAAGGTGCATGTCCCGATAAAAGGAGATTATCATAATATCCCGGCCCCCATGCCATATTATCTTTTCCGAATTGCAGGCGAAACCATTTTGGCTCGATAACGATATATGCATCGGAGTGTAACGCATAACGATTAGCACTGGCCGGATTATAGTTGAGCACACCGCCACGATAACTGCTCCCAAAATCGGTAGATTGTTCATCCCCTTTAACCAATGTATTGGACGCATCGGCATAAAAAGCAATGCCGCCTTTTATCAATCCTCGGACACGCCCACTACCTTTGGAAAGGCTTATCGTACCACCCAATGAATCATTTTGTTTGGAGAATCGTGTCAACTCGACGCTCTGGTCAATAACTAGATCACCAACCAAATAGCTGAATCCGTCTTCGTGCATTTGATATTCAAAAATATGTTTCTCACGCACATCTGATGTTTGTATGTTCTGCGTAGAGGCTAGTTCTAAATAAAATTCGCCTTTGAGCTTTTCAAATAAACTGCGTTCGGCCGATGTCAAAACATTCGCATCTGTTTTGATTTTGTCCTGCACTTCATTTATGATTTTAAGTACGGTTCCGCGGTCATACGGTTTGGTTCGAAGACGAATGGATGGCGATACAACACCCCGTGTCTCAAGATGCTCTATCAAATCGTATCCGAAGTGCCCCATCGGAAGGTTAACAGACGGCCCTGTATGTTGCGCCCACCCTGAGCAGGGCATTAAAAAAGCGGCTACGAGCACCGCCAAACCTGTCGGAACTATGTACTTTTGACAATGAAACACCAACGTCAATATCCTTTCGTATCGTATTTGATCATTTGCCATACGGTCAAAAATATGATTTGAATATCGAGCCAGAACGACCAATTTTCAATATACCAAATATCATGATTCACACGTTTTTGCATAAGTTCCGGATCACGGGTTTCACCGCGATAGCCATTGACTTGCGCCCAACCGGTGATGCCGGGTTTTACAAGATGACGGAGCATATAATTTTCGATCACTTCTTTGGATTCCATGTTGAGCGGGGTAGGATGCGGGCGTGGCCCGACAACGGACATCTGTCCCATGAGTACATTCCAAAATTGCGGCAGCTCATCCAAATTAGTTTTGCGTAAAAACTTCCCAAACCATGTTATCCGCGGATCATCTTTAGTCGCTTGTTGGTATTTCCCGCTGTCATCCACATCCCGGCTTTGAGAAATCATGGTTCTGAATTTATAACAGATAATTTTTTTGTTTTGCCGCCCCCAACGTTCCTGTTTAAAAAACACAGGGCCGCGCGACGTGAGCTTGATCGCAATCGCTATAATCGGCACCAACCATGACAATACAAGTACCATAAAGGCCAACGCAAAAAACGCATCAAAACAACGTTTGATGATATACCAATGCGCTTCATCCATTTTGATTTTCCGAACGGAGATGAGCGGGAATCTTCCGAACATGCGCACTTCAAATTTATCAGAAACAAATCGGAAATAATCCGGGATAATGCGTACACGGCGGGTATGATGGTCACAAATTTTGATGATCCAATCTATTTTTTCAGACGCATATGTCGGCAGAGCAACAATAACATCATCTACGGGATGTTTTTGCAATACCGATTCCAGATCTTCGACTTTGCCAAGTAATTTTCCATTGAGCGATGTCTGCGGCTGATCGTCAAGAAAACCCGTAACGGCATAGCCGAAATGAGAATTGGATCGAATAAGCTCATTAAAAGCTGTACCGACTTCCCCGGCTCCTATAATCAGCAGGTGCCTTAGATTACGTCCTTTACGGCGCAGAAAATTTAAAACCCTCCGAACCAAAAACCGCTCAATGGATAGGATAATAAGTAAATGGGCAGCGTAAAGAACGATAAATAGTCGCGGTAACGTATGATTTTTAGCAATAAACATCACTACGATAGCCACAAGTATTTGGATAAGTATGTTTTTTATGAGCCCAACGAGTTCGTAACTGAAATTACGCGAGCGGAACTCATCGTATAAACCGGTCATGCGTGCAAGGAAGTACCATGAAAAGGCTAAGGAAGTAAGCAGGAAGAGATCAAAATTGGTCGTAAGGCGCGCATCGCGAATCGAAAAAAAATAAATCGAACTCAACGCCGCCACGAGCACTGCTACCGTGTCTGCGGTAACCCGAAGAAAATATAACATCCGACGCTGCGTATGCATGAAACCAGTCAGTAAAAATTGAATCCAAATTCATATTAATGTAAACTTTTTACCTTCAAATTAAAACAGAATAATGATTGGAATGATACGAGACATCTTGTATTACTTCAACAACAGTATCCGTCTCGATTTTATGTATCTTCGACCTGAAATTTTTCCAATGGCTTCCATACGTATAATATATATTCCTGACGCTTTCCCCTCAGCCTTCCAATCAATTTCAAAATACTTTGCCGGAAGCCTCCCTTTGTAAATCCTCTGCACTTTTTGCCCGAGTATATTATAGATATCCAGAATAACCTCGCTTTCTTCGGGAACTTGAAAACGAAGTATAGTGTTCGGGTTAAATGGATTAGGATAGTTCTGAAAGAGTTCAAAGCTTTTAGGTAATTCTTCAAAAGTTTGATTTGAAAAACGCTTAGTCGTGTGAAAATAAAAAGTATCAATAGAAGAAACCGTAAACATACCGTCGAACACCTTGACCGTCCAATAATATTTGGAATTTTCTTGAAATACAATCCCCGAAAAAGTTACGTTTGTATCTTTTATGCCATGAAAAACCGTGTCTAATCCCGGGCCGTAAATTCTAAAATGATATAATAATGTGTCCTGTGAATCCGGGTCGTTTGCTTTACTCCATGTAAATGTTCTCATTAGTGGTGTTTTGAATAAAGTTAAAGTGTCTTGATGAGTAGGATTCTCAAGTGCAAACGCTGTTGGCGGTCGGAAAGCCCTTCCAACTGTTACCGCCCATTCCACTTCCGAAGAACTGCCATTTCTATCATACGCTTCAGCAATTACCAAATGTTTGCCAATATCCGATTCACTTGGAACCCCAATAATAACACCGCTTACACTGTCTATAGTCATCCAATCCGGACCATCAAACAACCTGTAACGAAGGATATCATTGAATAAAAAACTATCCTTATCAAACGCATATAACTGAAAGCGATATAGTGAATCAACCTTTGCAACTGAATCGGTACTCGACAGAAAAATCGGTGCATGATTTACATGAACAATCTTAAGTTCAAATGATTGCTGTATCGTTACAAAACCATCTGTAGCTTCCAATAAAACTGTTGTGTCGCCAACCGAATAGCCATCGGGAATGCCTTGGAGAACACCACTAATACTATCCATCGTCAACCAGTGTGGACCTATAACTAAACGATACTTGATCTTATCATTAAATAACAAACTATCTTGATCGTAGGCATATGCAGTATAATTATAAACCTCGTCTTCCAGTGCAATTGTGTCGGGATTACTAACAAAGACTGGCGGATGGTTCGTATGCAGTACATTGATAGAGAAAACTAAGCTATCTCTACCCCCTTTTTGATCGTAGGCTTCAACAACAACATGGTTTTCACCAGCATCATAGGCGTCTGGAATTCCTGTAAGATAACCGGTCACTGAATCTATTATCAGCCATGAAGGACCATTCAGCATGAAATAGCGCAATTCGTCTCCAAAGAACATGCTGTCAACATCATGCGCGTAAATCCGTATTACAAATTGAGAATCTTCTTTTGCCGTTTGAACTGGAATACTTCCAAAAATGGGCGCATGATTAGTATGATGAACACGGATTGACTGCGTTTGCACATTTGTCGCACCTTGCAAATCGGTAACCAACATTGAAAACGATGTATCTCCTACGTTATAAGCTGTTGGAGTCCCATAGACGATCATTGACGCAGGATCAAATGTCATCCAACTAGGTTTGAAAAGCAATTCCAGTATAGTTGTATCGCCATAAACACTATCCGAATCAGCTACAGTTATTTTGCATTGATACAGTGAGTCTTCATAAAGATTGGAATCTGGTACAGCGCCAAAAAATGGAGTTCTATTTGACGGAAAAGTCGGATTTAATTTTATATGATAAACCGTATCAAGTTTTGAGCTTGTCACTCTGAATTCAATTGATGTGTCACGCCATAATTTGGCATAACCGGTTATCGCACTATCGGTAAAACTCATAGTTTTTGGAAATGAGATTGGACTAATTTTTACCGAATCTAGATATTCAAATTGTCTGTATCCCTGTTGAGAACCCCAACGATCAATCAAAGTAATAGGCCTCAACTGAATTTTTATTGAATCAGAGTAATCGAAACTGATTTCATTGTTAAATAGAACACCTACATTCTCTAAGCCGATAAGATCACTTGGTCCACTTTTATTTCCATTATCATCCACAGATATGACACGATAAAATGAAAAAGATAATTTTTTTAAATAATCGCTTATAGTAAATCGGTTTGTATCCGTTGAATCAATAAGCGTTTGATCAGAAACCGAAAAACCTCTGATGTTACTGCCGTATATATAATACTTCGTTGGGAGGCTCCCGCTGGAGTTGATATCCCATAATATATTAATGCCGTTTGTTGAAGCTGCCAAGCGCAAATTCTTAACTACATCAGGTATTTGTACCTGAAATCTCCAAGCAGGACTCCAATCACTATAAACTCCGTCTTTTGAACGTGTCGCCACTCTCCAATAATAAGTCGTATTGGGCGATAATAGGCCCTCATGAGGAACTTCAAACTGATTAGTGGTACCATGAACGTTATATTGACTTGTCATTTGGTTATAGTGTGAAGAGACAGGGAACCGAAACAATGAGTCTTCACTGACCTGAATATGAAAATCCGATATCTCAAATAAATTCATCCCGGAAGGCAGACCGAACTGAAACAGAAACTTTGATGAATTAGTAATCCCACCGTCTAAAGGAAAAATCGGTGAATCAATTATTGGTGGCACCTCAATGGAATCAATAGAAAAAAAGGAGTGCTCATAAACTAAACCGTTAAAGGCTTTATTATCATCGTTACTTATCCGAACAGTATTAATACCCGCGTTCAATCTAGGCAAGGAGGCGGGGTTCAGTTGAAAAACTGAACTTAAAGATAAGCTATCAATTATTAGACCTTTATCCAAAACTGAATTCCATTCGAGGTGAATAAAATACTTATTTGTAATAGGGGTCCCAACAGGAGATATGAAGTTGTAAAGCCTGACAGAATCAGATATCAAACCAAACAAATTGGAATCTAAAGTATAAATCAAAATCGGCGATTGGAGCGTATCTTTCTGAAAATAAATCGAAAGGCCTGAGTTAGTATCAGATCGTAAAATGTTAAACTTCACATATCCGTCCAATAAAGAATATGGATTTGAATTTTCTATTGTAAAATAGGATATATTCGAATTTACAGTTGAATATATTTGGACATGATCGGAGGTTGAATCAACCGATAGATTTGATTGACTTACAAAAGCTCGGGGCAAAGCGTGTTTTGTAAGCGGTTGATAAATCTGATAACCATAACTTATCGTTGGAGGTGGCGCAAAAACATCATTGTTGACATGATAATACTGATAAAGCCCTGTAAAATCATTCCATGTAAAAATAAATTTTTCACTTGGGCGAATTTTAAGTCCAAACGTATCAATGACATTACGATTATATTCTCGCAGAAGCCCTTGACGCGAATAAACGGCAGAAAAACGATCATCCCAGTCAGTTTCCCCAAATAACACTAAACCGTTAGTTCGTTGACGCCTAGCAATATCTTGATCATTCCATATTTCTTCTATGGTTGCAAGAGCCTTATTGTCTCTTAGTGTATAAAATACGTTTAGATCGGGATCAAGTGGGATGATCCCTTTATCTGTGTGAATCAGTGTCACAGCATGTGAGGGAAGACGTGTATTAGGGTCGTGACCAATCCCACCGGAATTCGTACCCGAATACCCTAAATACTTAAGAATGGAAGAAAGTATCTGTGCCAACTGGTCACATTGGCCGGCACCATAAACATTGTAAGTCCTTAAGGGGTTTATTAACCAACTTTGCTCATTAGTACTGGTAACCCAATGAAACATTTCGTTTGTAAGAAATCCCCACACGGCTTTCAATGAATCGTCGCGCGTGCCCAATCCGTGTAAATCTAGCCGTTTAAGCCAATCGCTAAATTGATAGACGAATCCCTTACCATTTATTTCGATCTGCGGATTTACAATTGTTTCCGACGATGTGTTTTCTAATGAAAAACTATAGTTATTCTCAATACCTTGTATACCCGACCTCGTATTATAATAATTAAGCGGGTATCCTTGGTAAAAGAGAGGGTTATGATAAACAATACTATGCGTCGAATAACGCCGAGTATTGGATGCATCTATTTTCCCGCCGGCGTCTATGACAACAGTCGTGTCGCTTCCTGTTATTGAATGACGAATTAAATGAATCTGACTTTGCAGTAATCTGGTATCAAATAGAAAAGCAATGAACAAAGAAAGTTTTAATATTAATAATACTCTAGAACACCGCATATAGACGCCACATAAGAATTTACTTATTTTAAGGTGATTCTTCATATAGCTTTATTGCGACAACAAACCGGATGAATAACGGGCATAACAAATCACATATAGTTTTATATGTTAAGATAATAAAGAACCTCCGAGGAAGATACTGATATTTATGCATCATTCTTCCGTTGCTCTATAATTTTTTGAAATAACGTATGTAGTTTTTGATAGTGAACCTCTGGTGAATAATGCTCCAAAGCCCATTTATATGAATTTTTACTCATGTAATCTTGAGTTTCAACATTTCCATAGAATTTCTTGATTACCTGAGCCAGGTCTTTTCCGTCACCTACAGAAAAAAGTAACCCATTATATCCATCAACAACAAGTTCTGGCATACTACCGATATTAGATGCTATTACCGGCAACCCAAGCGCTTGAGCCTCGATAAGACTATTGGGCATATTATCAAAACATATAGATGGAACAACAGCAACATCTGCAATGGCTACTTTATGAAAAAGCTCTCTTTTCTCCATATAAGGAATATATTGAATATTGAAAAGTTTGTTTTTTTTAATCATAGACAAAACTTTTTCTACATAATTCTTCTCTCCGCCCCCTATAAGCAACAGATTGCATGTAAATTTTTCATTTTGGAGATAAATAATAGATTGTATTAGGGTTTCAATACCTTTTTCATAGGATATACGACCCCAATAGACGATTGTTCTTTTTGAAAGGTTTAATGAATCCCTTTTCTTTCCCAATTCAAACACATTAGGATCTACGAATGTAGGTAAATGCCTGAATGAATGGGAATTAAAACGACTATTCATTTGAAACTTCGATATTGTATGTAGCGATGGACTCACAATGAAATCAATTTTATTTTGAAATTTTCTTATAAAATTAAATTGATATGCTACATAATTGATAATACTCGCCACTCTTGAGTTCTTAACACATTTATATACTACACTATTCAATAAGTTCTCTTGACATAATTCACAAACAACGTTATTTCGGGTAAAACTACTCTCGGGGCAAATCAAAGCAAAATCAGAGAGGCGAACTACGACTGGAACATCCAAATCAAAACAAGCATCAATCACAGAGGGAGACATTTTTCTTAAAAAATGAAACACATAAGCCACATCAGGTTTGGCATCGTTAATTAGCTTTGAGAGTTTGTCGTAAACGTGGATACTAAAGAACTGACGCTCTAAAAGAGAAAAAACAGATTTGAAATTTCTTTCTATTTCATCATAGTAAAAATGAGGTTGATCGCCACCAGGCGGATCCGGAAAATACTTTTCATAAACTGTTGATTTGTTTTTCGCAAAACGAAGCGAAAACGGGATTACTTCATGGCCTTTTTTTTCTAATAACTCCTGAATGTTAAACAGATAACGTTCGGCTCCGCCTGCTTCGAAATATCTGTAATTTATCAAAAGAATTTTCACGATTATTGCACAATGATAGTATTATATTATATTATGATAAGTGAATAGTATACTACTATTCAAACATAAGAACAATATACACAAGTTGGAATACAGTATGAATTGAATGTAAATTGGCTCACGGAAGGAAAACAGCTGAATACTATATCAAAATTGTCAACACGAACCTAATTATGATCCAACAATTCCACATATTTATCCGTTATTGTGTCCCAAGAATAATACTTTTTTACAATAAATTTTGTCCGTTCGCGTTCAATTTCAATTTTATCTTCAGCATTTATATAAAAACGAAGTTTTTCCGCCAATTGATTAACATTGCCGGTCTCAAAAGTTGCGCATGATCCTTTAAGCACTTCCTCGTTTTCTGGAAGATTGCTAACAAGTGCAAATCCGTTAATAGCCATAGCACTCAGTAACGAGGGGGATGTACCTTCAAGTAGTGAAGCAGAGACATAAAATAAAGCTTTATGCAACAAGGATTCGTATTCTTCCCCATAGATAAAACCTGTAAAAACAATTCGATTACCGCCTTTTGAATGCAATGATTGAACGTATTTTTTATCAGTCTCATTCCCACCAACGATTACTAGTTTCTTATCCGTTGTAACTTGTTCAAAAGCTTGTATAAGAAGATCAATGCCTTTTTCTTTTACAAAACGCCCGATAAATATAATGTAGCCCCTCTCACACAAACCGTATTTACCAAGAAAACGAGAATCGTAGATAGAAAGTTGATTAGCTCCATAAGGAATATAAACAGGATTCCTTTTGAAGCGCTGTTGATAATCTAAAGCTAATTTTTCATTGTCAACGATGTAAAGTGAAGAAAAATAAACCGCAAAATACCGATTTACGCTTAGATACTTTTTAGCAAAAAAAGGCCATTTCGCTCTTTCCCAATCGGCTCCATCAACAACCGCAATAACTGGCACTCCTCGCAACCTTAAGAACGGGATGAAAATAGAATTACCTATCCCATACAAAATGACGTAATCAACTTTCTCAAAAAAAATTTGAACCGTTGATAAAGCAGTGTGGGTAATAGTATCAAAAAATTTACTTTTGATTGAGGGTAGATGCTTTAGTCGAACACCATTAAACGATTGTTTCTTTACCCGATAATGGTTACGTCGACAGTGAACCACGACATCAAAACCTTTGTTCACAAGGCGAATAGATGTCTCCTGAATTGATGTCTCAAACCCGCTGTACGAAGCCGGAATACCTCGAGACCCGATAATAACAATAGTTTTTCTCATTGTTTCTTTTACAAAAAATTTTGATAGTAGTCTGCTATATATTCCTTTAAAGCTACCTGCCAATCACGCATTATGTTAAGTTTTTTTAGATTCAATTTTTTATCAATCAATCTTTCACTGGGCGGACGTTCAGCAAAATATTCCGTTTTGAAATAGTCAGAACTAACAGAAGTGATCTTTACTTCTTTTTCTAAACCCAAAATCGTTAACAATTCAGTCGCAACCTCAAGTCGGCTAGTCAGTCCACCACATACCATGTTATACAGTCCCCAATATTCTTTTTCTAGAAGTAACTTAACATTTTTAGCAAAATCATGTGTATAAGTAGGAGTTCCATCCCTATCGTTAACAATAAACAACTCTTTTTTCCCATTTTTTAGCTGATTCATTATTTTCTGAATAAATTTCTTATCTTTTTTTGGTCCGCCTCCCATCATCCAACCCGCTCTGCATATCAAATGTTGCCTTACATTTTCTTTTACGAACTGCTCGCCTGCATATTTGGAACGGGCATAGTGCCCTAAGGGATTAGGCAAATCCCAATCATCATAAAGTTCTTTTTTTCCATCAAATATTCCTGCTGTACTAATATATAGCAAGGGAATGTTCAAACGATTTGCAATATATACCGCGTTTTCAACCGATATTGTATTTGTGATATATGTTTCATCCGGATGTTTTTCACAATATTCCAAATCGGTAAATGCACCTAAGTGGAATAAGTAGTTGGATCTGAAAGATTCGACATCAGCTCCGTATGAATCAATATCACGAAAGTCGCAATACGTGATCCATGGTTCATTCACATCAATATCAGAGCATCGCAGTTCATATTCTGATTTGAATTGTTTATAAAAAGCTTCTCCTAGCATTCCACCGCAGCCGGCAATATAAATTTTTTTCATAAGAAGAATAAATTGAATTAAATGTTTAGGCAACCAACTGGATTTTACTTATACGCTTATTCTGAAGTACTTGATAACATTGCAAGAAGCCATACTTTTGTTGAAATATTTGTCTGATCAAGAGAATGAATCAATGGACCAATTTCATTTTGGAATATTAGATGTGACTGATCTAACACTGAAATTTTGTCATATAATGCTCTCATTGAAAGCCCCCAAAATCGTTCGCTATCAGGAACACTGAACCCTCGTTTTTTCTGATTTAGAAGCTGTTTTGGAAGTAATTGACCGGTCGTTTTCCTAAGAATTTCTTTCCTACGAAATCCATTTAATTTGATAGAAGATTTCACAGTAGATGTGAGTTCGATTAGGCGGTGATCAAGGAATGGTAACCTCGTTTCTAAAGAATGTGCCATAGATGCTCGATCTACTTTGGTCAACATATCGTCACTTAATGCCACTTTAATGAGCCAATAATTTAATTGATTAAATGAGCTGAGGTGCATTACAGGTCGCAGGGTATCTTCGATATATTCCCTTGCAGGTCTAACGGTTTTATCTCCATTGAATATAATATTTCGTTCATGTTGCGTAAATCCAATTTGTTTTGAAATGAGGCGATCAACAAACCCCATCCTCGCACTTGCAATTATCTTTTTATAACGTTTAATGTTCTTGTTTAGTTTTTCTGGAAAAACGACTTGAGAAGAAAAATTAAAGAGAAATTCAAAGCTATGCTGAAAATAGTGTGGGAAACTTTGATAAATATTACTAAATTTCTCACCTTGATGAATGGTATAGCCATTTAGCACTTCATCACCACCATCTCCGGTCAGAACCATGGTAACTTTAGAACGTGCCATTTTACTGACAGCGTATGTTGGGATCGCAGAGGTGTCTCCAAAAGGTTCGTCATAACAAAAAGCCAATTTCTTTATTAGAATTTCAACATCATCCGGTTCTACAACATATTCATTGTGACTCGTTCTAAATTTATCTGCAACCAATCGAGCAAGATATCGTTCATCAAATCTACTATCGTTATACCCTATTGTACATGTAGTAATAGGAACTGTCGAGTTTTGGCTCATTACGGCAACAACAGAACTCGAATCCATCCCGCCACTCAAGAAAGCTCCAAACGGGACATCGCTTCGCATTCTGATTTTGACAGAATCATTGAATATATCATCAAATTCCTTCAAAATTGCTATCTCGTCATCTCGAGCATCTTTATCATCAAGTAAAGTTAAATCCCAATACGGATTGATGGTAATTTTTCCTGATTCATACAGAAGATAGTGGGCTGCCGGGAGCTTATATATGCCTTGAAAAAAAGTTTGGGGTGCTGGTATATAAGTAAAACAAAGGTAAGCATCCAAAACTTCACGATTAATTCTTTTTTTAAGCCCGTAAGCCAAAACAGCTTTTATTTCGGATCCAAATATAAAACTTTCATCTGCCAAGGTATAAAAGAATGGTTTTTCTCCTACCCTGTCACGAGCACAAAATAATCGTTGTTTGTATCCATCCCAAAGGGCAAAGGACCACATCCCATTAAAATGTTGAAGGCAGTCTATGCCCCATTGCTGATAGGCGCAGAGCGCAACCTCCGTATCGGATGTTGTTTTAAATGTGTGCCCTAATTTCTTTAATTCATCTTTTAACTCTAAATAATTATAAATTTCACCATTGAAAATCAGGCATAATCTCCTATCAGCGCTAAAAACCGGCTGCCCTCCTGTTTTCAAATCAATAATTGATAAACGACGGTGGCCAAGAGCTATATTCTTATTTACAAAAAAACCCTCACCGTCTGGACCTCTGTGAAAAAGTGTATCAGACATTCGTTTCAGTTTTTTTTGGCACGCCTCACGATTAATATCGTGGTGAATATAGCCTGTAATTCCGCACATATTTATTGTTCTTTAATACAAGTATGAATAAACCGATCCATAGCTTCACAGTGATTCGTGTAATCGAAAAACTTGATGCAGGACTCTTTGCTTTTTTTTGCTATTAGTAACGCCTTATCATAATTTTCAGCAATAAACAACATCTTTTTCCCAATAGACTCACTATCCTCGGATTCTGCAAATACTATATCTATTTCCGCCTGAAAATAAAGGTCAATATCGCCAACACGAGTAGCAATAATAGGCTTGCCGGTCAAACAATATTCTCCGAGCTTCCATGGAAATCCATATTTTGCGAAATCAGATTTAGTTCTGCATACCAGTAACATTGATGAAGAGTCTTGAAGCACAGCAAGTTCTTTTCGAGACACAAACCCTCTATATTCGATGGCAGCGGAACAATCTTGCTTTTCTATAAGCGATTGAATACTAGCAAATTGATCTGCATGTACAGGTTTACCTGTAAGTATTAACCTTGAGGATGAATATATCTTGTTAAACAAACAAAATCCTTTTAGGATATATTGAACCCCGTCTTTTTCACCAAAAGTACCACTATATAATACTCGTATTTCTGAAGGATTTACTCTATCAGATAATGTTTGGTCAGGTTTCGAAGAATCCACAAGTATCGGCAAAAGTAGAATCGGAATATGAGGATTGCGTTCCGAATAATATTTCTGCAGCAAAGTTGATATTACGATTATTCCTTCCGACACCTTTGGTGTTAAATTTTCTGTCAACCAACTACCTGCTTTCCTAAGAACATTTTTTCTCTCGTCTTTGTAATACAAAGTCATTCGTTCACACGCTTCTAAAATCAGCGTCACCCCTCTAATTTTACATGCCAGTATAACCAAAAGGTACTCTAAAGTGTCCGGGCTATACAAAATGACATAGTTAAGTTTTTTTTGGCGCGACCGATAAACAATCAACCCTGCCGCTTTTATTATAAAAGCAATTGTTTGAAAAAACTGAAATGCTGCAAATTTTGTCCTCATATAATCACTTAATAAAACTAAATAAGGCACAATTTTTTTTTCTTTCAAATGCTCATGACTTACAATCTGTTTCTTTTTAATCGCACTGTGCGGAACAACCAAATAAGCTATATGGCCACTTGCACGTAGCATCTTGACAATCATAGCTGCACGCTCACTGGCAGCATCACCTTCAGGGTATTTTACGGTTGCAAATACAAAACCGTATTTTGGTTGACTCATATTTATTCTTTAAGTTTGCTGATAAACCGTGCAGGGTTTCCGGCCCATATCTCCTCAGGAGGAATATCCTTTGAAACAATTGAACCGGCGCCTACAATGCTCTTAGAACCAATCGAAACTCCTTTTAAAATAATACTGTTAGCGCCGATAAAAACACCATCGGCTATTCGAATTGGCTTGGACGACACGCCGGCAGAAGTTCCATATTCTAATTCAATCTTTCTCTGATCAAAACGCAGTGAATGAAAGTCCGTGTCCCATATAAAGCAATTCCCACCGATCATAACATGATCACCAATTTCAATATACTGCGATGCATAAATAGAAATTCCTGAAAATCCACAAAAATCGCCAATTTTCAAAAATGCGTTTTTGCCCGCTATAATGGAGCACTCCTTGATTATTCCCATATAATTGTAGTGGGTAGAATTTACTAATGTCAATTGCTTACCTATTTCCATTTTTCCACTGAGACTACAATAAAAAAACGGAATACCACCTCGAGACCTAAAACCATCTCCAACTTTAATCATGGGAAATCGAAGCCGGAGCCAAAATCTAGAAATAATAGAATAATACCAACAAATTAAGTTCCCCAAAACGATTTTTGCTTCACCTAGACTTAACTTCATCGTTTTCCTTTTTATAAGATTCAATGATCTTTTTATAGATGTCTACGGTTCGGCGCGCGACCTCAGTTGGGTGATTCCTTGTTAGCGTGTTTTTTCTTGCATTTTCTGACAGTTTCAAACGCAAATCATCATTTGCAAGCAGAAGGATTGCCTTTTTGGCTAAGTCATTCTCATCTCTCGCATTACATAGCAATCCTGTAACACCATCTTGGATAATAGACGGTATACCGCCGACGTTGCTAGCAATGACGGGTAAACCTGAAACCATCGCTTCAACCACACTGTTGGGGCTGTTATCTATGTAAGAGGGATGCAATAAAATACAAGATTTATCATGTAGCTTTTTTATTTCATCCGCATTTTGAAAACCCAGCCAATCTATACGTTCATCAACTTGTAATTCTTTAGTTAGTTGTTTTAACTCTGACAATGTCTTCCTGTCACCTGATCCTACTATTCGAAGCCGAACATCAGGAAACCTGCTGATTATTATTGGTAAAGCTCGCATCAATTCGAATATTCCTTTTCGTCTCTCAATCGCGCCGACAAAAAGTAAATCTTTTGTTTTATGGTCACGGTTAGCTGAAAAATATACGGGATTCATCGCCTCTGGTAAGTCAAAAACAATAGCGTTGGAGTTTATAGAGTAAATAAACTCATTTGCCCATTTCGTACGGCTCCCAAAATTCTTTGATCTACTAATAAAGTTTTTCTCTAGATAGCTATGGAGCTTAAAGAATAATGACGGCGTTTGACGAGTCATCAAGCTTATGATCCCCTGAATACTGATAAGACTTGGGAATCCCGCTTCAAATGCACTATAGCCGTAACCATATTCTGTACCATGAACATGGATGATATCCGGGTTTATGGACTTGATAATCGAATTGATCTTTTTCCGAAGAGGGTAATATCGCGTTAAAACATCCAACGGCAAAAACCTAGGAAATCCTCTATTGGAAAACGGAAATCCATATCGGATAATATGATAACAAACCCCATCTTCTAAACACTCCTGATCATCAAGTGCGTATGGGCTTGATGTAATTATATGTATTTCTATATCGCCCCTAGATTTCATTTCATGAAGCAAATTAGTGATCCATGATGCGGCATGTGAAATGCTAGTTCTAGAAAGTTTTAGTTTCGCATTAATTTTGCCAATTGGAAACGGACACACCCAAACGATTCGTATCATTTAATATTTTTCTCCTTAAAAGATAAGCGATCCTCTATTGGATAGGAATTTACCAACGCTGCAATTATTAAGGATACGACTATGTTTTCTTTAATCTCAAAAAGACTAATTGTAAAAGAATATATCGAACAAAAAAACAGAACCATCATCGTGAAATTGAGAGTGACATTTTGTTTCTTAATTTTACAGTTAATATTTCTGTTTTGAAGATTTAAAAAGACACTTCCGTAAAACAACATATAGCTAAACCAACCCGCAATCCCTACTTCCCCAACCAATATTACAAAACTGTTTTCAACCCAGTCACCGCTCCCTAAAAAACCAACTAAAACATTGGTAGAGTTGTAATCATTCCAAAGAGGCGTTGAGTATTTTTGAGCTGCTAACGATAAAAACATTCCGGGACCAGAACCAAATAAAAAACTTCCATTGTTTACCATCATATTATACAAATTCAAAAAGGAAAATACCTTTGGGATTTCCAAAATTGGCTTGTCCAAGATTTCCTGAATTTTTAGTGCAATATAATCAAATCCATAAAGCAAGTCAGGATTCATGACTACAACGATAATGGGAATTGAAATAATAGAAGCGACAATAAGAACTGTTTTGAGAATTAATCTTCTAGATCCTCCCGCTCCAGTACCTATCAAAAACAAGAAATACGCAAATAGAACTAACAATAAGAGAATTGTAAAGAACCCTACCGACGCCAATAATACTCCAAAAAACGCTATACCAGCTTTCATCAAATGTTTTTTTTTACGCAAAAAAAAATATTTTGATACATAATAAAAAATTGATAATGCCAATAAAAACGTCGAGGTTTGGACGTAAGGAAAAGAAAAAGTTCCAAATGCGTAATCTCCAAAACTCACTTCCCCCACAAGTAAGCTCGGAAAGTTTTGTATAGTAGTAATAAGTAACTGCAACTCTAAACACATGAACAATATATATCCAAACAACAATTCTTTTTCGCGTATCAACATGCTCGAACCAATAATATAAAAATAAGCAACCAAAGGAAAGAGATGATAATAGAGAAATAGCAAACCCGCACCAATAATGCTTCCATTGATTATTATTGATAAAATGAAAGTTAAAATAAACAATCCAACGGCAATCAGTTCCTTTTTGTACAATTTCCACGATTTATTAAAAATAGTCACAAAGACATTGACCAACATTGCCACAAAAATGAGCTTGGGGACGTTATTGATAAACATATTGTCTGGAGTCGTGAACCTAAGAAAACTCAGAGAGAGATCACCGGAAGTTAGCATGGAAGAAACACCTTCAATGTATTCACTGGGATACATTAAAAACATTTGCAAAGAGAGTAAAATGCTGATTGAAAGCAAAATGAAATAAAACGGTTTTCTAACTGACAAGATCAATAAAGAAACAGAAAATACCGCTAAAGACAATACATTGTCCAAGAACACTAGCACTAATTGAATCAACAAAATGCTCAAAAAAAGCAGTAAATATTTGATGTACTGCCTCGAGTCTACGTGGATATCAATTAGTGACACCATCTCTACAATTGCTTTCCGGTTAAAAGACGATGGTATAAACCAACATAATCATCCGCAACAACAGAAAAGGAACAATGCTTTGAGACAGTTTCTCTTGCGTTCTGACCGCATTGCTTTGCAAAAAAAATATCTTCCTTAAATCTTATGAGGGCCTGTGACAACTCAATTACATTTTCTTTTTCAATAAGTATTCCATTCAAATTATTTTGAATAAGATCGGAATTTCCGGAAATATTGGTTGCAATACAAGGTAAACCTATAGCCATAGCTTCAAGAAGAGCATTGGACATTCCTTCAGATCTAGAAGGAAGAATAAAAACGTCCGATTTCATTAATAATTCAGAAACGTTATTACTGCGCCCTAAAAAAGCAACTGAGTTTTGAATATTCAGTTCTTGAGCTTGTTTTTTTAAAACCGTTGCATCCCCCCCTCCTACAATTAGAAGTTTGGCCGGATTGATCTGCTGTATACACAGCGCCCATCCGTTCAAAAGTACATCAATTCCCTTCCAAGGTTGTTGTGACAAATTTCCTACGAAAATGACAGTAAATTCCAAATTTCCGTGATCCCTCCAACAATTGTCAGGAATCGCGACTCCGTTTGGAATTGATTTGATCCTTACTTGTGGAATATGGGATTCAATTAATTCCTTTTTTATTTCAGAGGAAATCGCAATAAAACAATCAGCTTTTTTAGTAATAGATTTAAGTAGAGCAGGCTGACCATTGTAACTTCTATATAAGCCCGATCCTGCTTCTTTGACAATTACCTTTCTATTGGTAAAGCGTGCTGCACACACACCTAATGCGGCGATCCAGTGAGCCTCGTGTACGTGTATAATGTCAATCTTCTTTCTTATTCCAAGATAAATAATTACTCCAAACGCCTGAATTGAAAATATGACCGCAGGAATAAACTCAAGAAAAATCTTTGCAAACAAATCTGTGATCGGTTTTTCTTTGGTTTCCGATGTCTTTGCGAATGCGTCAATAGTTTCAAATTTAGGGCGATTTCCTTTGATGAAGGGCCTAAGTTTTTGCCAAAGATTGTATACTGTCTCATAGCCAGACTTCAATCCGTAAACATTAATACCATTCAAACTTTCTTTTGATTCCGTCATTGGATGATACGACGTAACTACAAATATGTTATGGTGGCGTTGCGCCAATTGTTCACTTAACCGAAGGCATTGAAGTTCAGCCCCTCCCAAAACAGGAGGAAAATGCCATATGAGCATACAGATTGAAGGATTTGATTTAGGTTGAGGTGCTGACATCTTCTTTATGGAAAAAAGTTCAATAATTATTTAAACCAGTAATAACTTAGTTCTATTCGATCTTTTTCATTAGCAGGATTCGGTTGTACTTTACCTCTTTTGAAATATTATATTCGCCCGCCTAATATTTTATTTACAAATAACGCCACCACACCCGCTAATCCTTTGGATGCGTAAGTTTCTTTTAATTTCTTTGTTTTGGGATAGAAGAAATGAAAATATTTAGTTATCCATAATTTTATTGTTTTTTCTATTACAAAACTCCTTCCCAATACTACACTTTTATCGCTTGGAATCAAAAGCGAGTTTATACCATCTTTAAAATCACTTTTATTTTTTCTATTATCTAGTAAATAGTTCCAAAGTTCGATATGTTTTCTTGTATAATCTAACCAATTCCATGAAGCCACAGAGTTTACGAGTTTTTTTTGGCCTTTTTCTATATTCAGAAATATATTTTCCAATTCTTCATACTCCGTAAACGGATGAATTATTGCGTTTGACGCATCTAAATGATAGCCTTGGGTGGTAACGATAGTTTTTACACCTGCAGCCACTGCATCAATAAAGCCCATTTGACCCTCGTCCATACCCATATATAGGTAGTAATCCAAGCTTGGAATAAGCTCAATGTATTGCGAATAATTAAAATGATCAAAATAGTCCACTTCAAACCCTTCTTTTCGAAGAGAGTTAACCTGGCGCTCCCAACCATCTCCCATTATTTTAAATTTAAAATAATCAGCATCTATCGTTTTGGACAATTTATCTAAGAAATATTCTCTTTTTCGCCCATCTACTTGCACACGACAAGACAGCCCTATCACTATTTTCCTTTTCCTCATTACGCCATCATGTGCAGGATTTACATAACAAAGCTTTTTCTTATCAATGCCCATTCTTGATAGGTAACTCATGGTCTCATTAGACATACAAATGCCCGCCGATGCAATAGTCATTTGTTTTTTTAAAAGATTCAGCTTATCTATTGTGTCAATATGAGTAATCATCAAAGTATCAATCCCGCGACTTTGACCATCATACCCTAAATAAATTATATGATGATTGATGTCCGCTGAGGTGTCGGGAAACTTAGAGATGTCCGATTCAACTTTTAATTCCTTAAGGCATTCTTGCATTCGTAGAGCAAATTTCCCCAGTATCCAAGCGTCAACATCTTCATAACAAACTATCCTGACTTTCACAAAACGCTCCCGGTCTTAGATTATACATTACCGTTATTCATATTATATAAACTACAACCTACTTTGTTTCATATTCATCACAACCTACAGTAATTTGTTCTCACAATGAGAATATAACACATCGAACAATAACCATACCGACAATAATATTGAATCCGCTAAACATAAACAGTTTATGCTTTTCAAAGTTTAATCTATTCAAAATTTCAATGGAAAATCCCAACAATAATACTATTAGCACAGGGATAAGGATCCGCGTATTTAGCGCCTATGACATCTGAATATAAAACCTGCTTCCATTCATTATCTTCCGATATTCTTTTCATAAAATATTCTTCAGAAAAACCTAACTTATTTCTTCCAATCAGTGAATCCAAATAACTATTAAAACCTAAAGGCATAGTTGCTACTATCGTTCCCATTGGGCTTAGCATTTGTTTCATATTGTCAATTGCCCGTAGCAGTTGTTTTGGATCGTTGTGGTTGGATGTGATGTCACCATATCGGGAATATTCGTCCCATCCAACATGTTCTAAAGTTGAAATCGTTACGATCAAATCATATTTTTCACTAGGTTTGAATTCTGTTATATCGTAATTTAAGACAAAATCCCCTTTTTCATATTTATCAACAATTGTATGTTCAAATTGTAGGTAGTGATTCAAAACATTTCCAACCTCTAATATCTTCTTGTTTTGATAATGCTTCACATACTCCATGACTATTGGAATTTCAACCGACCTTTCGTTTCTAAATGTTTCATTGTGCATGGAGTAATAATAAAATAAGCTTGTTTCATTAAAATTAAATTTACTGTTTCTAAACATCTTGTAAAATATGAGATCAAACAAGTTTGGGTTCCGCCCAACAAGGTATAACGCTTTTCTAACTATTCGACGTAACAACGCAAAAAAAACGTTACTTGTTTTCACCAAATGCCCCTTTCAATTTATCCTGGATATACATTATTCCAGATACTTTCGCATTCACTATTTCCTCTACCGGAAGCCAATATACCATGATCAATATATACAAAAGCAGCCCACAACTAATTGAAATGGAGGTCCTGAAAAATTCAACAATATCCATCAAAATATAGTTTTGCAACGAGAACATAATTATCCCAGAAAATGCCGCAGCAGCAATGACTTTTAAAACATCCACAATCAGCTTTCTTCCGTCCAATCCTTTAAAAATCTTATCTAACAATATCAGAGCAATAACAATGGTGTAAAATGTTGATAAAGATGATGCTAGCGAAAGACCAAGATAAGAGACCTTTGAACTTAAGTAATACCCAAGTAACAAATAAATTGCTATTTCCGAAACAGCTACCACAGAAAATATTTTAGTGTTATTGGATAGATAAAATCCCTTCGCTGCTATGTTTCCGCAGCTAAGACAAATAAACGCTATCATTAAGGTTGACAATATATTACTGACGGCGCTAGTCGCGGCATCATCAAAGGCACCCCTTTCAAAAAGAAGCCGCACAATCGAATCACCAAGAAATAAAAATAAAAAAGCTATTGGAAGTGCAATCAAAAGTACAATTCGAATCCCTTTTGAAAAATATCTTCGTACTGCTTCAAGGTCATTACGCTCCCACGCTTCTGACATTAGAGGAAATATTGTTGTTGCAATGCCACTTGATGTAATATTTGCCAAATAATTCATTATTTGATTCGCATATCCCAAATAAGAAATACTACCAGGTTCAAGTGTAGAGGCGATTAGTCTTTCCAATACACTTGTCGATCGATACAACAAACCTGCGATAATCAAAGGAGCGGCAGTTTTGAATAATTTTAATTGTTCTTTATCGAACAAAAAACTTAATCTATAAAATTTACCTTGGAAAACAATCGGAATAAGAATGATGAAACTAAAAATGGAAGCAGCAAGGCTTCCATAAGCTAAACTTTCAATACCAATTTCACTATTCCATAGGATGACAAACAAAGGGCTTATGACTGTACCTAAAATGGGCGCGACTGAAGGCAAGAGAAATCTCTTATGTGCATAATATATCATTGTAAGTAGATTCGATAGAACTGAAAATAAAATTGTTGGTAGGAGAATTCTAAGTAGTTTTGATGTAAGATGAAGTTGATCACCCTTGAAACCCGGAGTCAACAGAGTAACTAATTGCTCGGAAAACACAATCCCAAAAATAACTAAAATACAAATAAAGAGCCCATATATATTAAGTACCCTACTTACGAAAAATGCAATTTCATCAGGTGTCTTTTGAATTTGATGCCCAATATATGATGACATAAATATAACACCGAGGGAGTTAGCGAAAAGCGCTATCAAGTACGTTGGAATAACAATAGCAGCAAAATATGCGTCCCGTTGAGGTGTTGTGCCAAAGTAAAAAGCAACCACTAGTTGAGTCAGAAAACCCGCAATTATTCCTAAAAAAGAAAAAAAGGTTACTTGTATTGTTGATTTTAAAAGCAAAGAATTAGACGTTTAAAATTGCAGTATGGTAGCGGGTATTATACTAAGAACTGATATGGGTGATTCACGTAAACTTTCCGCTTAGTTCTTAACATCATTGGAACTTATGTTGAGTCCTTTGGTCGTTTGATACCCCAACTTGCAACTCAATACAAAACGACCTTTGTGCATCTAAAGACTTGCTTAAAAATAAAATTATCACCTAATGAACTACCATGAAGAAAATATACGACTTGAACTAAGATTAGTTTATTACTTCATTTGGCAGATAAAAAGGGCACTCCACGTATCAAATCCGAGTGTTTTTTTTGTAATCCATTCTTCGTGAGCAAGAATTTTGAATCCATTATTTGAAAGCATAAATTCAATTTCAGGTAAAAATAGATACCGCATGGTATGCGTTTCATTGAGTACATTAATTACACCCGTTTTCTTTTCTGTTACAAACACTGTATAATTAACATCTACTAAATTCCTGTCGCTAATATGCGAAGGTTCTGCGATCCGAATAACTTTGATCAAATCATCTTCGAGTCTTTTTACTCGTACCGTTGGGCGATCGGTTAACACAGCAGGACCATACCAACAATCAAAAATAAAAATTCCATTCGGATTAAGATGATACTTTACTGTTGACAAAGTATCCATAAAATCGTTATTGCTTGTTTGATAACTCATTACATGGAACAATGACAAAGCCACATCAAATGTCTTATCTAAACGGATTGATCGAATATCACCTTTGTAAAATCTCAGCAACGATGACAACTTTGGTGAGGCGGCAGCTTTTTCTATTGCTTTGGATAGCATCTCTTGTGAAACATCAATACCGTCAATTGAGTAACCGTATTCGCTCAAAAAAAAGTCATGCGCACCTGTACCACAACCAAGATTCAATATAGTCTGAGTTTGGGGAGCAAAACGTTGAATCAAATCTCTCAAATAGTGGACTTCATTACCATAGTCCTTATCTTTATAAAGGAGATCATAATAGCGCGAATAATCTCCAAAAACGTTACTCATAATGCCTTTACTTAAATAGTTCTTTAAGCGCTTCTGCGACTGAGTGTATTTGCTCTTCAGTTATTGCAAGCCCGCTTGGCACATAAAATCCTCTTTCACCAAGTCTCTCTGCAACCGGGTACTGCTCTCCAAGGAAAAGACCTATATCATTAAAAACAGGCTGCCGATGCATGGGATAAAAAAAAGGACGAGTACCTACACCCGCACTTGCAAGTTTTTTCATTGCCTCAAATGCGTCGTATGGTATTTCGTCGCTCATTACAATTCCATAAACCCAATAAATATTGGACGCATAATCGCATCCCTTGATAGGCAATTGAATACAATCTATCTCAGAAAGTAACTCGTTGTATATTGCACCGATTCTTCTTTTCTTAATAAGAAAATCATCTAATCTTTCAAGTTGCGCAACCCCAATAGCTGCTTGTAAGTTTGTCATTCTAAAATTCCATCCCAAATCTTTGTGAATAAAGCGACGGGGTGGAATAAAACTAAGATTACGCAGTTCTCGGCTTTTCGCTGCTAATTTTTCATCATTTGTCAGCACCATACCACCTTCACCTGTAGTGATATGCTTATTCGGATAAAAACTGAATATTGAAATGTCACCAAAACTGCCACACGGTTTTCCTTTATATTTTTGTCCAATAAGCTCAGCAGCATCTTCGATAATCATCAGGTTATATTTCTCGGCTAATACCAAAATTGGATCCATATCTACAGGAATGCCATAGATATGTACAACCATGATTGCCTTCGTTCTACTGGTGATTCTAGATTCAATATTTTCAACTGACATATTCCACGTCTTTGGATCTGAATCAACAACAACAGGAGTCGCACCTGCACGTACAATTGCAGCTGCACACGAAATAATTGTAAACGTAGGAAGAATTACTTCGTCGCCTTTGCCGATACCAAGCACCGCAACTGCAACTTCCAACGCAACGGAGCCGTTCGCAACAGCAATCCCGTATTTTCGGTCAACTCTTTTCGCAAAATCCTCTTCAAATTTTTTCACAAAGGGACCATCCGATGATATCCATCCCGTATCAATACATTCAGCTAAGTATTTCTTCTCATTACCATCCAACAATGGTTCATTTACCGGAATCATGGTTTTGTACCCTCAAAATGTGTCTTATCATTGGTTACACCACCATAAGGACCTTGTTTTATTTCGAGCATTTCACAATCTGACAACATTTCGAACCCATGCCCACCAGAAATCAGAAAAATCACATCATCTTTATCTAAAACAACACTATTAACCCAATCGAATTCTGAATCATAAATATCTACTCTGACCGATCCTTTTCTAATAACCAATACCTCTTGTGTTAATATAACTTGACGAATCAACTTATTGTGATAATGAGGTTTAATCTTACCCTCTTTAGAATACTTAATGATTCCAATCTGCTGAGAATACTCTGGACTTGAAAAAAATTCCGTTTTTTCCACTTGATGACTTCTTCTAATCACTAAAGCAAGGCAGTTATTATTTTTATCATTTATTTTTTGCAGGGATTCCATATTTGATATTCTATTTCACTTTTGAGTTGTAAGAATTAGTAAACCATTCAATTGTTTGTTTTAACCCAGCTTCAAAATTAACAGCCGGTTTGAAACCTAATTCTTTTTCAGCAGAAGAAATATCAGCAAATGAGTGTTTTATATCTCCAGCACGTTCGGGGTGATACAAAGGTGCTATATCCTTTCCCAAGATTTCATTAATGGCTTTTACTAATTGATTAAGTGTAGTTTGTTCATGGCACGCACAATTCACAGCAATCCCCGAAGGGCAATCAATAGTGGCCGCAAGTATATTAGCTTGTACAACATTTGCAACAAAAGTAAAATCTCTACTTTGATTGCCATCTCCATATATTAAAGGTTGTTTATCATTCACTATGGCAGCTATGAAAATTGGAATCACAGCTGAATACTGTGAATCCGGATCTTGCTTGGGGCCAAATACATTGAAATAACGTAAGCAAACTGTTTCTAAACCATAAAGTTGCGAGAATACCTTACAATAGTACTCCCCCCCTAATTTCGATACTGCATACGGCGATAAAGGATTAACTTGTAAGCCTTCGTGTTTCGGTAACTCAGGATTATCCCCATAAACAGAAGAAGACGATGCAAAAACAACTCTTTTCACTTTTGCTTCTTTTGCAGCATCAAGAATATTCAAGGTTCCTGCAACATTCACTTCATTTGTCGTTATAGGATCTCTAATCGACCTCGGAACAGATGGCAAGGCTGCTTGATGCAAAACAACATCTATTTCACTAACAGCCTCACGTACGATATGGTAACTACGAATATCTCCTTCTATCAGTTCGATTTGTTCTAAAAAAGGCAATAAGTTACTCCTTTTGCCTGTAGAAAAATTATCAAGCACGCGCACAGAGTCACCACGTTTTACCAATCCCTCTACAATATTGGAACCTATAAACCCGGCTCCTCCGGTAACTAAATACTTCATAAATTCTTTTCTTAAAGTGTCATCAGCTCAAGAGCTATATCACAACCTGTTTTACAACTAAATTAATTACAATGAGTAAAACAAATATTTCAAACACCCAGTTTTTTTTGAAAATTCCTAAACCAGTCTATTGTTTTCCGGATACCTTCTTGTAAATCAACTTTGTGTTTCCAGCCCAACGAATGGATCTTTGAAACATCGAGAAGTTTTTGTGTTGTCCCGTCCGGTTTAGTGAGATCAAAATCCAACTTTCCAGTAAATCCAACTTCTTTTTTTATCATTTCTGCCAATTCAAGAATCGTAATATCTTCGCCAGTTCCAATATTTAGGATTTCATTGTCCTCATAATTCTCCATCAGATATACGCAGGCATCCGCTAAATCATCAACGTACAAAAATTCACGCCGAGGTTTACCTGATCCCCAAAGGGTTACAGTGTTTGTTTTATTTGACTGACCTTCAACAAATTTTCTGATCAATGCCGGCATTACATGTGAATTTTGCAGATCAAAATTATCGTTTGGACCATATAGATTGGTCGGCATCACAGATATATATTTGGTGCCATATTGTCTATTATAAGATTTGATCAACTCAATTCCGGCAATCTTTGCAATGGCATACGGCTGGTTAGTTTGCTCCAACGACCCCGTAAGCAGATACTCTTCTTTTATCGGTCGTGCAGCATGTTTCGGATAGATACAAGAACTCCCTAGGAAACAAAGCTTTTTAACATTGGTAGTATATGAAGAGTGAATGATGTTGTTTTGAATAACTAAATTTTGATAGATAAATTCAGCGGGATAGGAATTATTGGCCTGTATACCACCAACTTTAGCAGCAGCAACGAATACATATT
The DNA here is from genome assembly GCA_013360215.1 of bacterium. Lineage (NCBI taxonomy): Bacteria > bacterium. The sequence continues at coordinate 40,832 of JABWCP010000015.1, forward strand.
CAGGCTTTTCTGCTTCAAAAAAAGCTCTAACATTTTGTTGATGCCCAAGATCAAGTTCTGCGCGCGTGCGAAACAATAAGTTCATAAACCCTTGCCTACCCAATGTGCGAAGAATAGCTGAACCTACCAAACCTTCGTGCCCCGCTATATATATCTTTGAATCTTTTTGCAATTTAAAGTCCCCGTTTTTTCACAAGTTCATAATCTGACTTGACCATTAATCGTGCAAGATCATGAAATTTTGTTCCGGCCTCCCAATTCAGTTTTTGTTTAGCCTTTATTGGATTTCCAACTAAAATATCAACTTCGGTTGGTCGAAAATATTTCACATCCACTTCTACTATATTTTTATCATTCCAATAAGCTTTTTCATTGATACCTTGACCATCCCAAATCAAATTCATTCCAAGTTCATTAAAGGCAACATCAACAAACTCCCTCACTTTGTGGGTCTCGCCAGTCGCCAAAACAAACTCCTCTGCAACATCTCGTTGAAGCATACGCCACATCCCCTCAACATATTCCGGAGCATAGCCCCAATCTCGTTGCGCATCTAAATTCCCTAAAACAAGTTTATCCTGTAAACCAAGCTTAATTCTTGCTGCAGCCATAGTAATCTTACGGGAAACAAAAGTCTCTCCGCGCCGTGGCGATTCGTGATTAAACAAAATACCGTTGCATGCAAAAATGTTGTATGCTTCACGATAATTAATAACTATCCAATAGCCATAAATTTTAGAGACACCATATGGACTTCTGGGATAAAACGGAGTATTTTCATCTTGAGGAATTTCAATTACTTTCCCATAAAGTTCGCTTGTGGATGCTTGATAGAACTTAGTCTCGATTCCAGTTTCACGAATAGCATCAAGAAAACGTAGTGTTCCAATGGCATCTACCTCGGAAGTATATTCCGGAACCTCGAATGAGACTTTTACGTGGCTCTGAGCTGCAAGATTATATATCTCATTTGGTTGAATTTTTTCCAAAAGCCTGTTGATGTTACTGGTATCTGTAACGTCGCCGTAGTGGAGAAAGAATCGTTTTCCAATAAGGTTTGAATCATTATATAGATGATCAATCCTTCCGGTGTTGAATGAACTGCTGCGACGAATAACACCATGAACATTATACCCTTTTTTCAAAAGGAGTTCAGCTAAATATGAGCCGTCTTGCCCGGTAACACCTGTAATTAACGCTGTTTTTACTTTGCTATGCTTCACAAAAACTCTCTTTAATCTTTTCAGGTTAATCCCATTTCGAAGTCATCTACCTTTATACATAAACTATTTAAACTTTCTTTGTGTAAATAACCCAAGAATCAATTGAAACTGCTTATTGTCGATCAGAGATTTCCACATGTATTCTTTGAAATAAAGTAAAAACAAGACTACAACTCCCGCTATCAATCCCGACACTAATGTAATTATTTTTTTTCTTGGTTTAAATGAATAATCCGCAGGCATTGCTTTGTCTAGCACCAATAGGGTTGGAGTATCTTTAGCCTCCTGAATTTTAGCTTGCTCAAACTGCGGAATCAAAAATTCCAATATTTTTCCATTAATTTGAACATCACGATACAATCTTAGATATCTCAATGCCAGATCGGGTGTTTCTTTAAATGGGATAAATATCCCCAAATCAACTCCCCCCCGATCTAATTGTTTTTGCGTCTTTCGCAACTCTTCCATCTGTGACTCTAAAATCATCAAATTTGGGTGATTTTTCCCTAAAGTTTTTTTCTTGATATTATAATCAATTTCAGTCGATACCATCTCAGCTTGAAGCTTAGCAGCTGCTTCTATTCCGGCTTTGGTTTGTTCCGGAATCGAAATCACTCCAAATTTTTTTTGAAAAAAATTCAACGAATCTTCTGAAATTTGCAGATCCTTCTTAGCTTGTTGGTATCGATTTTCGATAAATTGCCTAGTAAATCTTGCTTGTTCCGTTGCCAGTTCCCGATTTATCTCATCCAATTTTAAAACAATATAATTTGCAATATCGGCCGTTTTTTGAGGGTCGTTGAAATAACGAAAAGTGATATTTATTGTGCCTAGTTTTTTATCCGCTTCGGCATTTATATCTTTTTCTAAAACCTTAAGCATGTCATCCATTTTTTCAATCTTATACGCATTCAGCAGATCATACTTACCAATTAAATCTTCGCGTAACCTCCTACTGTTTAGAATTGCCATATATCGAGAAACATTTGTCACTCCGCCGCCTAATATGCTTACTCCAATGCCGCTAAGGCTACCTCCGCTTGATGATAGGGCGTCTAATGCAGAACCTGTTTTCTCCGGTAAAAGAACGACGGCGGTTGATTCGTACCATTTATCTGACAACAAACTCAATCCAGCTGTTATTACCATTACAGTAAACACAGTAGTTATGATTAGGGTCTTCCATTTAACAAAAACGTAGAGTATCCATACTATTTGAAACACAGGCTTTGTATCACCATTATCGGCTTCCCTTTCAAAACCACCAATTATGCTATCTTTCTCATTAGTCATATTACGAAAAGATTCTAAAATAATATTATTTGTATAGCGTGTATTATCACTCAAATAGTTTTTGACGTAATAAACATCGTATTACATCTTGCCAAAAGTGTGGCAAGTTTACAAAAATTCTATCTCACAAACAATGTTTTTCAAGTTTGCTAAAAATTAAAAATCATCTAATATTTAGAGATATTCGACGTCGTTTTATGGCTTCTTGAACAGACCATTTTCTATATCTTTTATGATCATATTTCTCAGTAATTCTAAACTTACCTTTACGATATTAATTGCGAATTTAAGCTACAATATTTTCGACTGAGTTCTCGTGCTAGAGTAAAAACAAACAGAGATAACAGAAATTTCTGAATATCTTAGCGATTTGAAAGTCACTTACGCTTTTAAAAATAGAATTTCAGTCGATTGCTTTTGGCTACGGTTAGTCATTTGTTATAGTATGGGCGTTAAAATTTTCAACACGTTTTGATTCATTTAGTATATAAGTAGAATAATCGTCCTTTAGCATTTATGCGTTTTCATATATTATAGTAATTTGATTTTAACTGTAGGATACACCGTTGCATTTCAACGATCCAGATTGATACGCAAGATACAACGTCTCTTAATCTTAAAAATCACAGTAATACCTTCATGCAAATCTATTTGGTTAGTAGAATTGAAATTTTGCCGTTTCACGAATGATAGAGATGACAGTGTAAGCACCTATAACAAGTAGATTTACTTTGAATAGCTTAATCGTTTAAGATAGCAATTAAAATCACGACTATTTCAACTAGATTTCACAGTAAATTTCTCACCCACTTTCCAAACACAATCCCCCGCCAATATCGCCCGTCGTAAGCCTTTTTACCGGCAATCATGGCATCAAAATCATCCCTTAGCGAAGATCGTATTACCCCCCCCGAACGCTCAATCGAAGAACTCAGTTGCTTGCGAAATGCATCCGGGTGTGTACGAACCCAATGCTCTTCCGGCGTTACAAAACCCATCTTGTCACGACGTTGAATGATACCGTCCGGCACGTAACCTCTCATACTGTCACGCAATACACGTTTGGTCGTTGCATCCGAAATTTTATGATCGGATGGCAACGATAAGGTAAATTCCACCAACCGATAATCCAAAAAGGGAACCCGCGCTTCGATAGAATGCGCCATCGAATTACGATCCTCCCAATGCAATAGCATCGGTAAATTGGTACGTGTCAATTGAACGCGAAGCGCTGTATTTACATCCGGTTTAAATTCTCCATATTGTTGCCGCCAATGTATTGAACGTGCTCCGAGTTTTTCCATGTCAAACCAATCATTGGACGATTGGCTATCCGACGGCATGAACGGCATCCATGCGTTAGGTATAAGCGCTCCTATCAATCGCCGTAAGACAGCACCGCGGTTGACATGACCTTCGCGGATAGTTTTTTGTATTTCACGAACTAACCGAATCCAGCGCCCGCGTACCATGAGCTCCGCTAAACGCGTCCCATAAAACGGATAGTAACCGGCCAACTGCTCATCCGAACCCTGACCGTCCAGCATCACCGTTACACCGCCGGATTTGGCCAATCGAAAAACATGCCATTGCGCGTAGATACTCGCTGAACCAAACGGTTCGTCCTGATGCCAGAGCAAGGTATCCAACGTATCAAACAGCGTTTCAAAATCCGGATAAACATGATGCGCTTCGACACGAATGGCACGAATCACTTCTTCCGCATAACGGCTTTCATCGTAAGCCTTCTCCCGCGCATACGCTGAAAAAGTTTTTTGTAATACTGTCGTACTCTGCGTGGATAGCATGTCATGCAACAAACAAACAATCGAGGACGAATCCAATCCGCCGGAGAGACACGAGCCTACCGGCACATCGGAGCGCAACCGCAAACGTACCGCATCCGTAAAAATATTTAAAAACTGTTTTGTCGCATCCTCATACGTACCGTCAAACTGTGTATCCGGAAACGAATACCAACGACGTTTTTCCAATCGTACGTTTTGCCCCTCGTACGTGATCTCCGCGCACTCTCCTCCGCGAAGCTGCAAAACCCCGTCGTACATGGTTTCATCTGTATGATCAGAAATCGCATAACCCAAAAAATCGGCTACGCGTTGTCCATTCATCGAATATCGCCACCCCGGCAAAACGGAGAACTGCTTGATTTCGCTGGCGAATGCAAATCCTCCATCCGTTGTTTGATAATAATACAGGGGCTTAACACCAAAACGATCCCGCGCAGCAAAAGTACGTTTGGTCAGCGTATCATAAAGAACAAACGCCCACATACCATTGAAACGATGAAGGCATTCCGTTCCCCAATAATCGTACGCCGCAAGGACCACTTCCGTATCCGTTTTGGATGCAAACACATATCCTACCGCCTCCAGCTCACGACGCAATTCGATGTAATTATATACTTCCCCGTTATACGTGATCCAATAACGTTCATTTTTATAACTCATCGGCTCACGGCCTGCGTTGCTGAGATCTATGATAGCAAGACGACGTTGGCCGAGCCACACACGATTCCCATCAAAACCATTATGCCCGTCACCGTCCGGTCCGCGATATGAAACAATATCGGTCATACGCTGAATCAGCGCACCGTCCGTCGGCTTCGTATTGATAAGCGCCGCTATTCCGCACATCGCTGAAAATACTCCGTTTTGTGATTAACTTGCTTCTGGCTGGACGTCACGATCATAACTTCGCGGCACTCCTTTTTCGTTTTCCGCGGCATGCGCGCGTTCGTGAATTGCTTTTTTCGCCAATATATCACGTTTGACGTGCGACCACTGCCGGGGTTTGAGCATCACAAATACAACACTGTACAATACTCGTTTAACCGAAGCCGGCAACTCGATCAAGACAAAAAACATCACTAATGCCAATCCGTTACACATAGAGATTGTTCGCAAATGACGCCGCGCATTTTCACGCAAAAGACGGATCTGGCGGGGACTGTCAAAAAACGCAGTATATAGCATGATATTTTTTAAATAAAAAAAAAGCCGCCGGGTCCAAAATAAATGTCGGCAAACAGCACGAAAAAATGACGTCCCTAATTCAGGCTTTAAAATCAATGCGACGTGCTGCAATGAACGAATCCCTGTTTCCCACAGATACCACCCGGAATATAACGTATTCTCGGTATGGTTGGGCGAATACGAACTGATCAACGGCAACGAAAGAAACGGTTTGGATAAATTACCGCTTTTCATGGCTAAAAAAGCAATATGCGTTTGCGGCCAATACGACTGTGCGATCAATGCATCATCACCCGGTTTTAACCCCTGCCGAGCATGTTCGGTGCGAATCGCAAAAACACCGGCATTACCCATATAATAAAAATAGTGCTCGGCGGCCGATTCCAACGTCATAAGGCTTTCGTGCCCTATGAGTTTCCATTGATCAAACATCACTACAGAAAAATCTTCCCGCGTTGTCAGATGATGCATGATTTCAGGAAGCATATCTTCAGCCAGAATATCGTCATCACCAAATGCCATCCAAAACTGTCCACGGCTTTGATGAAACGTTTGTATCATATTTCGGATGGCACCGATATTTTCCGAATTGCGTACATAACGAATCGCTACATTTGTTTGTGCGCTCATCGCCTTTACGACAACACCGGTATCATCCGTAGAACAATTATCCGAAACGATAATTTCGACGGACTGGGTAAAATCAAATTTTTCGGCTTGATGTATAATACTCTCAAGCAGTGCTTTCAGAAATCCGGAGCGATTCCATGTCGGTACACCGATAGAGAGAATTATATTATTTTTCATTATGCACGTATCCTTACCGAACGAACAACCCAAATCAAAAAAACAATCAACATCATCGCTTCACCGATGCTGTATAAGATTACGGCGGTATAAGCCGAGCCGGAGGTCACACCGATACCGATCATGGCCGCACGTATCGCAAAACTTAGAAGTGAAATAACAAAATGCGTACGCTGCTTGCGAATCACCGACGAAATCATGCTTACGGGTGACGCGACAAGGTTTACTGCAATCGCTATCACAAGGTACCGGGCGTATTCGCCGGCATCCCTCCACGCGGCACCAAAAATCCATTCGAATAACCAAGGACCGGCGGTCACAATGATAATCAAAAACGGGAGCGAAAAAAAGGACAGAAACTTAATGTTATTGATCACAAACGAACGCAAAAGTGCCGCATCCTCACTTAGTTTGGCTGACATTTCATAAAAAACTTGTGCCACACCTTGTCCAATCACCGTACTGGGCAAACGAAGCACATTGGTTGCCAACGCAAAACAGGCCGCATCATGAGGACTGAACGATGCCGTGAATATCAATAAAGGTAATGACGCCGTCAGTTGATCAAGAAACGTCATCAGCAAACCATACGTCGGAAACTGTTTGAATCGTTTTAGCAAATTTCGAATTTCCATCCGATCAATAGCAAGATGACGTATAGGCTTTCCTTCGTGCCGCAATCCAAAAAAAATCGTGATGTATAATGTGATGGCCGCCGATATATGCCCCAATACCAAACCCGTGATCGTCGAACCTTGCCACGAATACATTGACAGCATGACAATAAACGCCAACAGCGGCGGCAAAGCTCGCGAGAAACTCAATACCTTATACGCTGCATGACGATTGGCCCAGCTCGCGAGAAGGATATTACCCGCGCCTAAAACAATCCACACCGGCAACCAAAAATATAACGGCCCGCCTTTGGGAAAAAACCCCAAATCCAACGCCAAACCAAAAAACACCAGCGCACTGATAGCGATCACTATCGCGAAACCCAAAATCAGTTGCCCACAAAATTGAATGATCTTTGCAGCCTGTTCATCGGAGTCCGCCAAGACGATTGCCGAGTCCATACGGAGCATGATCGTGGAAGACGCAATCATCACCATAGCATTGAGTGTTGCGGCGATCCCGTAATCCGCTGAATCATAAAGCCGTGTTACGATTGGCAATAAAAGAACAGCGATTGCCTGGCCGATGATCGTTCCAATAGACAATCGGGACACATTTTTGAGGTAACCACTTTGTTTAATGCGCTCCGTCAATTGGCGCAGCGTCATAGGAATGGATGATGGAGGAGCGGACATGATAATTGCGTTATATGTATTCCGACAATACGAGTCCGCAGGATTGTCGGAGATAATCTTGCGATCCGGCGATTTGTATAAACTGATCGGGAATTGCAATGCGATGTACAAACGGTATCGGCATGGACTTTTTCTTTTCACGGCAATCATGCAAAGCTTCGAGTACGGCCGAACCTAAACCGGCACTACGCTGATGTTCTTCGAGCGTTATGATTCGTTCGTACGAGTGTGCCAACAGCTCAATAGTCGTGTTGTCAATGGGTTTGATATACGGCACACTATACAAACCCCAAAGCAAATTATTATGACGAATAAAATCCGACGCGTAACGAAGCATGGCACCTGTTGTTAACACGACTGTATTTTTTCCGTGGCAAACAGGAATCATTTTACCGGCTGCGAATACGATATTTCCGGGATGTACAGCCGGTTCGCCGGCTTTTCCAAGTCGAATATACATCGGTGCATCGGTTTGAACGGCATGGGTCGTGATGAGGCGGGCTTCCTGAGGATCACCCGGCGCCGTAACAATCATGCCCGGAAGCGTACGTAAAATTCCTAAATCTTCCGTTCCATGATGTGAAGCCCCAAGCGCACCGTATGCAAATCCGCCACCGACCGATACGATTTTTACGCCAAGCGCATGGTAACAAATATCGTAGCGTATCTGCTCCAAGCATCGCAACGTGGGAAAATTACCAATCGAATAAATGAACGGAATATATCCTTCTTTGGCCAAACCTGCGGCAATACCGGCCATATTTTGTTCGGCCACACCGATATTGAGAAACCGATCAGGAAACGACTCGGCAAACGGCTCAACCACCGAATAGCCAAGATCACCTACCAGCAAAAAGACGCGCTCATCACGTTTTGCTTCGCTCATCAGTTGCTGAATAAAGGCCGTACGCATTACGAATGCTCCAGTTGTTCCAGCGCATTACGGAATTGTTCAGCGTCAGGTGTACGATAGTGCCAAAGCAATTTTTCTTCCATAAAATCAACACCCTTGCCTTTGACTGTCTCAGCAATAATGATATGCGGCTTATCATCTGTTTTTTTCGTTATCGCCGCCGATAACGCAGCATGATCATGACCATCCGTTACGGTCACATACCATCCAAAGGATTTGAACTTTTCCGACAAAGGCCCCAAGTCAAGTACTTCATTCACATGACCAAGGCTTTGTATTTTATTATGATCTACGATCACCACCATGTTATTCAGATGATGGTGCGGTGCAAACAGCAACGCTTCCCAATTGGATCCTTCATCCAACTCTCCGTCGCTAAGGAGCGCAAAAATACGCCACGCTTGCCCGCGTCGTTTGGCAGCCAACGCCAGCCCGCAGCCAAACGATAACGCGTGTCCCAAACTCCCCGTGGACAATTCTACGCCCGGGATGTGGTGATTGGCATGCGAAGTAAAAAAACTTCCATTTTGCGCAAAGGAAGTAAGTTGTGACATGTCAAAAAAACCGCGCAACGCAAGCGCTGCATATAAAGCAGAGCACGCGTGCCCTTTACTGAGAAGAAAACGATCCCGGTCAGGCCACCGCGGGTTTTTGGGATTGACATTCATCACGCCGCCGTATAAAACAGCTAAAATATCCGCCATAGAAAAAGCGCCGCCAAGGTGCGACGAATTCGAAGCATGAACCATTTTTAACGCTTCAATCCGAATCGCTTTGCTGAATGCTTTTACTTCATCCGTGGTCACGATTTCACCCAAGTCTTGATTTTATTGGCGTGCCGTTCACGATGCAGAAAAATAAAATTGGTTTCAACGGTCGTTTCGTCTACGACGGTTACCGGTGCGAGATAATCATTTTGAATTAAAAAACAATAGTATCCCATTTCCTTAAAAAAAGTAATGATGTCATTAGGATGATAATTGTACTTAGCCGCCCACTTACGCAACATTTCCGTACATACGATCGGCTTATGGGTTTGCAGCGTGTTTTTCCCTCCGCGATAGACCATCAATTCCGCGCCTTCCACATCGCATTTGATAAAGTCCGGCTTCGCACCATACTGTTCACAAAAATTATCCATCGTTTCCAGCGCGCATTCCGTTTCGTGCGCATTAGCGGCTTCGGTTATATTAACCGCCGATGCACTAGTCGAAAGTTCCGGGTCGACAAAAAACGTAAGTTTTCCTGTGCGATCGGATAAGCCGAGATTATGCGGCTTAATACGCATGGCTGCATTTAACTGAATATTATTTTCCAGCTCCCGATACGTTCCGGGTACCGGCTCAAACGCCCAAACATGTAAATCGGAAACGACCTTAGAAAAATTTAGTGAATACCAGCCAATATTAGCGCCAATGTCAAAAACCGACATACCCGGTTCCAACAAACGACACATCATTGAAAAATACTCTGGTTCATACTGCGCAAAATTAAGAATTTCAAACGGCGCACTGCGTTTGTCGGCTTTTGGGGTTAACCAACGAAGTCCGTGCGGACGCGTAGTCCATACTATACCATGCGACGTGATCGTGATATTTTCGATATCCGTGTGCCGGAGTAAATCCGTGTATTCGAAAAGCTGATTATGTTTCTCATACATTGCTTGTATGTATTCCGATTTTTTAATCGCACCGGAACGGTATTGATTTTGAATGTCTGTAATTTTCATGTATAGGACTTAATCGTTCGTGTAAAACCCTCTTCGACAGTTGTCGTCGGTTGCCAACCTAAGCTCTTTATTTTGGTAATATCCGGAACACTGCGTTGTACGGCGCTGGGAATATAGCCATTTTGCGGCGGGATATCCAAAATCACTGATAATTTTTTTTCCGGAAACAGTGTTACTAATTTTTCCGCCAATCCTCGAATACTGATTTCACATTCAGGGTTACCTACATTATAAGCTTCGGTCGTTTTTCCGTGGAGCATCACCGTAAAAAAACCGATAACCGCATCGCGAAGATAACAAAAGGAGCGCGTTGCAGCACCGCTACTGCGAAGTACAATATTATTTCCATTAACAATATCTGCAACCAAATCCGCAAAAATACGCCCGTCATCCAGCGCCATGCCGGGCCCATAGGTGTGAAACGGTCGAACGATCACCGTGGGAAGACCATACTGGTGAGACCATGCAACGCACATTGTTTCGCCAAGCCTTTTGCTTTCCGCATAACATGAACGCAGGGCCATGCTATCCAAACAACCAAGCTGCATCTCATTGGTCGGTATTTGGCGCGCTTCCAGTTGACCATATACTTCGCTGCTGCTAAAGTACAAAAATCGTTCGCTTTGGGATTGACGCGCTACCTCAAGCATGTTTTGCGTGCCGGTCGTATTGGCCGTCAAAGTACCCACCGGATCTATACCATAATATTTTGGCGAGGCTTGGCTTGCGGCATGTACTACAAAATGAACCGGCGTATCAGAGCGAAATACCAACCGTGTTACATCGGCTACGTGTAACTTAAAATCGTTACGTCCGGCATGATGTGCAAACCTCTGACGTGCACGTTCTTCAGACCGTACAATCCCGATCACATGAATGTTCATACCCAAATGATCATTGAGCCCTAATAACGTTTCTACCATGTACGCCGGTAGAAAACCATTGGCCCCACTGATAAGAACCGTTTTTCCACGGAGTACATCCCAAGGCAGCGGCGCAGAAATAATATGCGCGATGTCTTCGCGTATTATTGAATGCATCACGAAGCCGTATCTTGTCGGAGAAATGAACGGATAGCGTCGATCATATAATCTAACATCGGCGTCGTTAAACCAGGATACACCCCCAACCAAAACCCGTTATTCATGATATGATCCGTATTGGTCAATTCACCTACAACGCGGTAAGAACCCGGCTGTTCTCGGAAAGCATCAAAAAAAGGTTGGCGTATAAGATTGCCGCCAAACAACATGCGTGTTTGAATTTTTTTGTTTTCAAGATAGCGGATCAACTCGGGACGAGAAATACCGCTTTCGCTGCGAAGACTGATGAGAAAACCAAACCAACTCGGATTGGCATTGGGTGTGGCTTCAGGTAAAATAAAAATATCCGAGAACTCCGCTAAACCGTTTTTCAGATAATTCCAATTTGCACGTCGTCTAGCGGCAAAATCCTCAAGTCTGTCTAATTGCACGCAACCTATTGCGGCTTGAATATCCGTAGCTTTAAGATTGTAACCTAGATGACGGTACGTGTATTTATGATCATAACCACACGGCAACGTTCCGAGTTCCCAATCAAACCGTTTACCACACGTATTATCTTTTCCGGAATCGCACCAGCAGTCACGACCCCAATCACGAAACGATTCAATACTGCGCTTGAGAATACTTTTATGGGTGTACACGGCACCGCCTTCGCCCATCGTAATATGGTGCGGCGGATAAAAGCTACTTGTCGCGACATCACCGAATGTTCCTGTCCACCGGCCCCGATATTCCGAACCCAGCGCATCGCAATTATCTTCTACGAGCCAGAGATTATATTTTTTACAAAACGTCGTCACGGCATCCAGATCAAAAGGATTGCCGAGCGTATGAGCGATCATGACTGCTTTCGTTTTTGGGCTGTACGCCGCTTCCAATGCCCGCGTATCGATATTCGCTGTTTCGGTATGCACATCCAGAAAAACAGGTACGGCGCCAAACTGCAACATCGGAGCAACCGTCGTCGGAAAACCGGCCGCTACGGTTATAACTTCGTCGCCTTTACGAATCCGACGATCTTCCAGTAACGGAGAAGTCAGACTCATAAACGCCAAAAGGTTGGCCGACGAACCGGAGTTACACAACATGGCGTGCTTCACGCCGAGTTTTTTGGCAAGCTTGCTTTCAAACTCCTTTGAAAAATGTCCGGATGTAAGCCAAAACTCAAGACTTGCATCTACGGCATGTTGCATTTCTTTTTCATCAAACACACGTCCCGCGTACGATATAGCGGATTGACCGGGCACAAATTCCTTTTTTTGACCGTGCGTCAAACGGTAATACTCGGCCGTCTTTTCTAAAATTTCGAGCCGAAGCTTTTCCGCCGCGGCTTTTACGTTTTGATCCATGTCGTTTATTTTATTCTCGTTTTCGGAGTCGCGCTCAAAGTTAAAAAATCAAATCTTCAGATCGCGTGGAATGACAAGCTTAGATATTCATCAAGTTGTTTTTTACGTGCATCCCAAAGCGAACCAGTGGATGCATCGTCGTGATAGCCTTGGGCTGTCAATGCGATAGTTTGTTCCAGTGATAAAGCCGGTTTCCACGACAATTGTGAAACCGCCTTGGAAATATCTAAACGCAACATGTAGGCTTCGTGTTCATTTTGTTTTACCGCAGCGGTTTCAAATCGTCCGAAACCCGTTTTGGAAATCAGCGCGAGGATAAGTTCCTGTACCGAGCACGCATGATGCATTGCCGGTCCAAAATTCCATCCGCCGGAGTATGTTTTACCGTGGAGCAATAATTTCTCCCCCAACGTAAGATAGCCGCGCAACGGCTCAAGAACGAATTGCCACGGACGAACTGCGTTGGGGTTTCGCAGTATCAGTGTTTGATTTTTTTGCGCCGCCCTGAAAAAATCAGGAACGATGCGATTCTCGGCCCAATCCCCTCCGCCGATTACGTTGCCGGCACGCGCACTAGCGACGGTGCACGTTCCTTCGTTCGAAAAAAAAGATCGCGTATATGAAGCCGTGATCAGTTCCGATGCACCTTTGGAAGCGCTATAAGGGTCGACACCTCCCATGGGGTCGTTTTCACGATAACCCCACACCCACTCGTTGTTTTGATAACACTTATCGCTGGTTACATTGATTGCTGCACGAACGGATGGTGTTGCGCGCACCGCTTCAAAAAAACGAACCGTGCCCACCACGTTGGTTTCAAATGTCTCTGCAGGATCGCGATAACTGTCCAGTACCAACGCTTGGGCGGCAAGATGAAATGCGATATCGGGTCGAACTTCTTTAACATAATCCACCAATGCGTGCGGATCGCGAATATCACCATCGCGGTGATGTATTTTATTTTGTAAATCACATCGTACGAAATTATCGTTATTGGTTTTCGGAGCGAGAGCAAACCCGTAAACCTCGGCGCCAAGGGTATGCAACCAAATACTGAGCCAAGATCCTTTGAAACCGGTATCGCCTGTAACCAAAACGCGTTTACCGCGATAGATGTCGGAAAAATTGTTTTTCACCAGGTCACCCATGGTGCGCGTTTTTCACGTAAAAGTTCGTCGAGCATATTCTTATCACGCAATGTATCCATCGGCTGCCAAAACCTGTCATGTTTGAATGCAACAAGCGATTGGGAGCGGGCTAAGGTTTCTAACGGTTCACGTTCCAATACTGTTTGATCGTCTTTGAGTAATTGCAAAACACTGTTTTCAAAAATAAAAAAACCGGCATTCACCCAAGCTCCGTCGCCTTTGGGTTTTTCCTGAAAACTCTGCACCATTCCGGATGCATCCATAGCCATGGCGCCAAATCTCCCGCTCGGCTGTATCGCCGTCACTGTCGCCGGTTTGCCATGCGCCATATGGAATGACAGAAGTTTACGGATATCCACATCGGCCACTCCGTCGCCGTAAGTCAGAAAAAAACGCTCGCCATCAAGATAGGAAGCAACGCGTCGGATGCGTCCGCCGGTCATGGTATCCAGCCCGGTATCCACCAACGTCACACGCCACGGTTCTGCCGTATGTGTGTGAATGACAGGCGCATTGTGCGCACGAAAATCAAACGTGACATCCGATTCGTGTAAAAAATAATTGGCAAAATATTCTTTGATCACATAGCCCTTATAGCCAAGACATATCACAAAATCATTGTACCCGTAACTGGAGTAGATTTTCATGATGTGCCATAAAATCGGTTTACCTCCGATTTCAATCATCGGTTTCGGTTTTAAGTGCGACTCTTCACTGATGCGCGTACCGTAACCGCCGGCTAAAATGACAACTTTCATATCAAGCTTTCACGAATTCAGTTATGGCGTTGACTACTTCCGAAATCTGGTCTTTCGTAAGCTCAGGATAAATCGGCACGGCAAGCGATTGTTCCGCTTGGGCATTGGCATTGGGAAAATCGGTATCTTTTTCACCGAGATAACCAAAACATTCCTGACGATGAAACGGCACCGGGTAATACACTTCGTTGCCGATTTGTTTATCGGTTAGATATTTGCGCAATGCATCACGTTTTTCTACTCGTATTACATATTGATTATAGATATGGTGGTTTTTCGCTCCGGACGTGCGGTATACGGCTTTGGGAAGCAGTACTTTATTTTTGCTGTCGTAAGTTATCTTACCTTCTGCTTCAGCCACTCCGGCTGCAATAAAAAGTTGGGTATACAGATCGGCATTTTCACGACGCCGTTGGCTCCAGTTGTCTAGATGCGGAAGTTTTACGTTAAGCACAGCGGCCTGAATCGCATCAAGGCGAAAATTACCGCCGATCATCTTGTGATAATATTTTGGTTTACCGCCATGCACACGCAGGACGCGCAGCTTTTCACCGAGGGCATCATCATTGGTCGTCACAAGGCCTCCGTCTCCAAAGCATCCGAGGTTCTTACTAGGGAAAAAAGAAAAGCAACCAATGTCGCCAAAATTTCCGACTTTTTTTCCATCGCTGTATTGTACGCCGATCGCCTGCGCACCGTCTTCGATGACTTTGAGATTATGTTTTTTTGCAACCGCCATGATCGCTCCCATGTCGGAGCTTTGTCCGAAAAGGTGCACCGGCATGATAACGCGTGTTTTGGCAGTGATCTTTTTTTCAATGTCAGATGCACGGATATTAAAAGTCAGCGGATCCGAATCAACAAAAACCGGTTTTGCATGCAGTCGGGCAACCACGCCGGCAGTGGCAAAAAAAGAATACGTCGGCACGATTACTTCATCGCCGGGCTGAATATCGAGCGCCATCAGCGCTACCAATAACGCATCCGTCCCGGAAGAAACTGCAATCGCATGTTTGCATTCCAGATAAGTACACAAAGATTTCTCTAATTTTTCAACTTCCGGGCCCATAATAAAATGCTGCGATTCGGCAACGCGCAACATGGCTTCATCAATCTCCGATTTATGAGCACGATATTGTGCTTTGAGGTCTAAAAGAGGTACAGCCATTATTCTAATTCCTTTACCAAACCGTTTTCAAATTTATATTTTTTCTTGGATTTTTCGCAATACGCGAAACTCTGCGCATCAAAATTTAACTTCTTACCGGCCTCGCTGACCCAACCGACGATACGCGCCGGATTACCGACGACCAGCGCAAAATCGGGAACGTCTTTGGTAACCACCGCACCGGCACCGACAAGGGCACTACGTCCGACGGTATGACCGCATACGATGGTTGAGTTTGCGCCTAACGAAGCACCTTCTTTTACTAAGGTTTTGATGTAAAACTCTGCACCGACTTGCGGATACTTGCAGCGCGGATCAAGAATATTCGTAAAAACCATCGAAGGTCCGCAGAACACATAATCTTCAAGCTCCACCCCTTCGTAGATGGACACATTATTTTGTACTTTGCAAAAATTACCTACTTTTACATGATTGGCTACATTTACGTTTTGACCAAAAACACATTTTTTTCCGATACGAGCGCCGGTTTGGATATGCGAAAAATGCCAAACTTTAGTACCTTCGCCGATTTCGACGTTGTCATCCACGACGGCCAAGGGATGAACAAAATAATTTTTTTCAGACATGTTGCGTGATCCTTTCTTGTGCTTTTTCCAATATCCGAAGCACTTCCAGCGCATGTTCGCCGTCCGTACGCGGTGTTTTGCCGTGCAGGAGGCAATCATAAAAATGACGATGTTCTTCACTTAATGGTTGTGCGGCATCAAACGGAATCACCTCAAAGTCTACCTCAAATTTCTCGATTTTTCCGTTACTTTGCTGAAAGCCTTTTTTATAAAATTTTAACTTATCTGTTTTGAGCGAATCTTCAAACACGATCATTCCCTTATCACCGATGACAACCAGTCTTTGTTCTTTAAAAGGGTGAAGCCAACTCACAAAAACATGCACATGAATGTTACCGGGATAGGTGAGGTACGTGATGGTCGAATCTTCGACGTTTTTTTGTACGAACGCCGCGCCTTTGGCCTCAATCGTTTCCGGATTTTTTCCTATCAAATATTGAACTATCGAAATATCATGCGGTGCAAAACTCCAAAGACTATTTTCTTCGCTGCGAATAGCGCCGAGATTGAGCCGATTACTGTAAATATACTGAAGTTTGCCGATATACCCTTCATCCATCATCTGTTTCAACTTCAAAACCGCCGGATGATACAAAAGCACATGCCCTACCATGATTTTTACATCATATTTTTGAGCTAAACTCAAAAGTTCAACAGTATGTTCAGAAATTAGCGTGATTGGTTTTTCGATCAGTACATGTTTGCCGTTTTCGATACATCGTTTAGCAAGATCAAAATGGGTTTCGGCCGGCGTTGCAATCACTACGGCATTGATATTCGAATGCGCGATGAGCGAATGAATATCTGATGTAAATGGAATTTTCGGTGAAACTGTATGTACTCTTTGGATGGCGTCGGGTTTGGCATCCGCCGTTAATAAAAGATTACTTCCTAATAACCCATGGGCGGTACGCACATGATTGAGTCCCCAATTTCCACAACCGATAATACCTAATTTTACTTTTGAATAATCCATAATTTATTTTACAGTAAAATATATAAGTATAATGGTTGATGTGATGGCCGCCAGTTGACCCGTTATAGTCAGCGCATCTTTAAATATCTGCCAACCATCTACCGGTTCTTTTTCCGGAACAAAAATCACATCGCCGTCTTCGATCAGTACATCATCATCGGCATCCAGCCATTTCTGTGACGCTGTTTTGATGATTTTAATATCACCTTTTTTTGCTCTATCCGTAAATCCGCCGCACTTGTCAATATAATATCGGTAATCTTTGCCGTGATCAAAATCTACAATACCTGATAACAACGCACCACCAACAACGGTCACGGTTCGCCGGATAGATGATACATCAATATAATCACCGCGCTTTAAAATAACATCATACTCCGGATTCACTTTTTCGTCGGCAAATAGTTTTTTAAAATCTGTTTGTACGACGGGTTTTTGTTGACGTGTTTTGGCTTTGAAGTAAGACTTTTCAATGTCGTTCATCTCGGACACCGGTGTCAATTTCAGACGTTCATATTCTTGATCGATATCCTCTTTTGCGGGACTGCGATAAATGGAAATGCGATCCAATGATACATACGGCGTAAAACCACCAGCCCTTTTAATCACATCCGAAACGGTCGTTTTATCTTCGATAATGGCATAGGATCCAGGATACATCACTTCACCTTGGATAGCTACATCAGCCCGATCATGATACTGCGCGTGTTTTCGGAAATAAATACGATCATCCGGTTTGAGACGCAGATTGATCGTGGTATCCTCTGGATTTTGATACACTTCACGCAAATCGCGCGTAATGCGTATTACCTCTCGGCCTGTATCCTTGGCCATACGGTACATGATGAAAATGGATGAGTCAATCCCCTGCACTAAACCACCGGCCAATCGAATAGCATCGATGATATTCTCATTCGCCACGTATTCCATCGTACCATGACTTGCTACAGCACCCAAAATCTGATAACTTGCATATTGAGCAGGTACAAATATACGGTCACCGTCGTTAAGTAATGGATCCGAATCCAAATCTAAATTTCGGCCGCGTTTTATAAAATCAACACTCTGCGATGTACCGTCCTTACGATACAGAATAATATTTCTTTGCGATGCCTTTCCGTTTAAACCGCCCGCTTTCGCAATGGCTGTCGATACCCGTTCTGTTCCTGAGACCACTACCGAACTCGGATTATTACACATACCCCCTACGGGCACGCGAAAAGAGCGAAGTGAAACCAGGTTGATCGTCACCTCGGCATTGGTATACACAGTTCTGATACTTTTTCCTACACGCTCTTGTACTTCGGCCAAATTGAGGTTTTTAACATCTATCGCTTTTACGGTAGGAACAATCAAAAAACCTTCGGGCGATACAACGGTTCTGAAGTTTTGATTGACCTGCCCCCAAATCGAAACTAAAAACTGATCCCCGGGACCAACATAGTATTGTTTTGGATCTACAACCGTCTCAAGAATATTATTGGATTTTTCAGGGAATAAAACATCGTCCGGGTCACCGGAAGAGTTATCCTTTTCTAATTCCTCTTTGATTTTAGATCGATCCTGTTGCGCCAATACTGTGGTATCCGTCATCGCCGAAAGAATCAGAGCTGAAATCATTGTTAAGAATAAATGCTTTTTCATACAAGATCCTTCAGTTTTTCGGCAATACGCTCCGCCGCCATACCATCCCATAGAGCCGGAATATTTCCTTTTTTGTAGCTACGGTTCAATACGGCTTCCATACACGATTTCAACGCATCCCGATCTTGTCCTACCAACGTATTAGTACCGACATCCAAAGTAACCGGCCTTTCGGTATTGGCGCGCATGGTAAGACATGGTACACCCAAAAACGTTGTTTCTTCTTGCACACCGCCGGAATCGGTAACGGCGGCAACAGAGGAACGCATCAATGCAATAAAATCAAAATACCCGAGCGGCTCAATCAATCGAATTCGTTCGTTCAACTTGACTTTATGATCCATCCCATATTGCGTAAGTTTGGTTTTGGTCCTTGGATGAACGGGGAAAACAACCGGCATATAACCCGCTATAAACTCCAATAGACCAAGCATAGACCGTAAATTTTCCTCGGAATCCACGTTCGCCGGACGATGCAGTGTGACAAGGACAAATTCTTTTTCCTTTAGATTCATGCGCTGGAGAATATCCGACGCCTCAATCTTGGGTAATGCAAATGTAAGCGAATCAATCATCACATTGCCGGCGAAGAAAATCTGATTTTCTTGTTTACCCTCATTCTTGAGATTTTGATTAGCCGATGACTCGGTAGTGAACAGATAATCCGAAATGGCATCGGTTACCAAACGATTGATTTCCTCCGGCATCGTACGATCAAAACTTCGTAATCCGGCTTCAACATGAATAACAGGCACATGAAGTTTGGAAGCTGTTACAGCACACGCCATCGTCGAATTCACATCTCCCACCACCAACACATAATCGGGTTTTTCGTTTACCAAAATGGAATCAAACTTCAGCATCAGATCCGCAGTCTGTTGCGCATGCGATCCACCACCAACTCCCATATGAATATCCGGATCGGGCATTTGCAATTCTTTAAAAAAAATATCCGACATGATCGCATCATAATGCTGACCCGTATGAATAAGCTTTGATGTGATCTGCGGATAATTCTTAATCGCTCTTAAAATGGGAGCAATTTTCATAAAATTAGGACGCGCACCGGCGATACAGAGCAGTTTCATCGTTGATTTATACCTTACCGGAGCCGAGTACAGCTATTTTATCGCGCCCATGCGTCACGGATTTGGTTGCATTACGGGAATCCACAACACTGGCGGCGTGGGAGACTATTTCATTATAATCATAGCGCGAGTGATCCGTTCCGACAAACACAACATCAACGGACTTCAAAAGCTCCGTGCTGATCACGTGTGATTTATAAACTTTACCCAAAAGTTCAACTTCAGGAACATACGGATCATTGTACATCACATCGCTAAACCCTTTCTGAATCATGATTTCCATCACTTTCAGCGATGGTGAATGCCGTGTATCATCCACATCCTTTTTGAAGGCCGCACCGAGAACCAATACTTTAGCTTTTTTAAGCGCAACACCGCGATTGGCCAAAGCTTCTACGATCATCGAATAGGCATAATAGGGCATATTCTCATTGACCTCCGCAGCCAATTCGATAAAGTTGGTATGAAAATCGTAGCCGCGTGCTTTCCATGACAAATAATAGGGATCAATAAGAATGCAATGTCCTCCGATACCAGGGCCCGGGTAAAACGGCATATAACCAAAAGGTTTTGTACCGGCCGCATTTATTACTTCCCACATGTCCACACCGCCCATGCGATCGCAGAGTTGTGCCAACTCATTAACAAGGGCAATATTTACACTGCGAAAAATATTTTCGAGCAGTTTGCACATTTCGGCAACCCGAGGATTGGATACGGGTACTACTTTTTCTATGATCTGAGCATTGATGAGACAAGCCAGTTCGGTACACTTCGAAGTCACACCCCCGACCACGACCGGGGTATTGGCTGTTGTATATTTTTTATTGCCGGGATCAATGCGTTCCGGCGAAAATGCGAGATAATAATCGGCACCGACTTTCAGACCTTTTTTATCAAGAATCGGCATCGTTACTTTTTCCGTGGTCTCCGGAAACGTAGTGCTTTTAAGAATAACAAGCTGCTCTTTACGAAGCCCGCTTGCAATTCCTTCGCTGGCACTGACGATATACGAAACATCGGGCTCTTTATTATCCGTGAAGGGCGTCGGTACACATATATAGATGATGTCCATTTCGCCGATACGCTGATAGGTAGTATCGGCTTTTAACTTACCCGATTGATAGCATTTTTGGAAACGATCATTGGGTATATCTTCGATATAGTTATGGCCATCATTGATACTTTTTACTTTTTTAGAATCAAGATCAATACCCAAGGTGTCGTAACCGGAGGCAGCGAATTCAACAGCCAAAGGCAATCCCACATAACCTAATCCGATGATACCCACTTTGGCCGATTTATTTTTTATTTTACTCTCTAGATTCACGTGGAGACTCCAATTTATTTTATTCTTATTCTATTTTACAATTCGCCCTACCGCATTATACTCAAATCCGAGTGCTTTTATTTCTTTTGGATCGAATATGTTTCTGCAATCAACAATCTTAGCCGATTTTAGCAGTGTTTTCGCTTTGACCAAATCCAACTCGCGAAACTCATTCCACTCCGTCACGATCACCATACAGTCAGCACCTTGCACGGCTTCAAAAGCATCTTTAGCATAATACATCGTCGGGAAAAATTTCTGCGCTTGTTCCATAGCTACGGGATCATAAGCTTTCACAACGCCGCCTTCTTTGGTGATTTCTTCCATGATCACAAGCGATGTGGCTTCACGGATGTCGTCGGTATTAGGTTTGAACGCAATACCCAGCACCGCGATGGTTTTACCTTTAAAATTACCGCCGACCATTTTTCTGATTTTTTCAACCATGAGCATTTTTTGGTAATCATTCGCCTGAATGGCGGCATTGACAACAAGGTTTTGAACCCCAACCTCTTCGGCTGTTTTGGCTAACGCCATGGTATCTTTAGGAAAACAAGAACCGCCGAAACCGCCACCGGCATGGAGAAATTTCGGACTGATACGGCCATCCAATCCCATCGCTTTGGCAACAACCTTTACATCAGCACCGATCTTTTCGCAAATATTGGCGATTTCATTAATAAACGAAATTTTTACGGCCAGAAATGCATTCGATGCATATTTGATCATTTCGGATGATTCGACATTGGTCACGACCATCGGCGTCTCATTGATATAAAGCGCCCGATACACTGTTTTCATCACCTCTGTCGCACGATCGCTGTTGCTCCCTATGACCACACGATCCGGTCTTAAGAAATCACTGACCGCAGAACCTTCGCGTAAAAATTCGGGATTGGATACCACGTCAAATTCGGCACCTTTGGGGGCATGCTCGGAAAGAATCTTCCTGACTTTTTCACCCGTACCCGCAGGAACCGTACTCTTGGTGACTACAACTTTATAGCCGTTTAAGTTTTTTGCAATAGTTTCGGCGACTTTGAAAACAATACTCAAATCGGCGTCCCCCTTAGGTCCGGGTGGCGTACCTACCGCGATAAAAATGACTTCGGACTCTTTGATAGACTGCGCCACGTCATTGGAAAAAAACAAACGTTTTTTCTCAACATTGCGATCCACCACTTCCTTAAGGCCCGGCTCATAAATCGGTATAACACCTTGATTGAGTTTATCAATTTTTTCTTTATCAATATCGGCGCATATGACGTTGTTGCCAAAATCGGCTAAACACGCACCGGATACCAGGCCAACATAACCGGTTCCTACCACGCATATCTTTTTCACAGTAATACCTCTAGATTATTGGATTCCGTTATTTTTTATTCTTTGCAAAGCCTCTTTAGCGGCTTGCTGTTCTGCTTCTTTTTTGGATAACCCTCTGCCGCATCCTAGTATGGTATCTTTAACGGCTACTTGGATGGTAAACTCTTTTTGATGTTCGGGCCCTGTTTCGCTGACGACGATATACTGCGGAATACCGAGATCTTTGCCTTGGGTATATTCCAGTAAATCGCCCTTAAAATTGGAATTCATTTCGCTCTGCAAAATACGCTCGGTATCGCAAAGCAGCGTATCCAAAACAAATTTACGCGCCGTATGATACCCGTGGTCCAGATAAACCGCTGCGATGAGCGCTTCAAAAACATCCGATAATATAGATGAACGCGAACGACCACCCGAGCGCTCTTCACCATCGCTCATCACTATAAACTGACCCAGTCCCAAGGCTTCGGCTTTATGCGCTAACGTCTTTTTATTGACTAAGTGCGATTTCCCTTTCGTCAAAAAGCCTTCATCGGATTCGGGGTATTTCTGAAAAAGAAATTCCGCCGTGATCGTACTGAGTATCGCATCACCGAGAAACTCCATGCGTTCATACGACGAAAAGTGTTTCTCATTACTCACATTTAAGAAAGAACGATGTTTGAGTGCTTGAATATATAACTTCGGATTCTCAATCCGAACACCTAAAACACGCGATAAATCCTGAAGCCGTAATCCGTTATCAGGTAAAAAACCATCGGCTTGTTCGGGACCCCAAGCGCGCCGAAAAAAACGGATTATCCCATTAAACCAGCCGCCATGTACTGCATGCTCTTGTGAAGTCCCCGGTGACATACAGATTACGGTTTATACTTCGTTACGGCAATACACGTATTGTGTCCGCCAAACCCAAAGGTATTACTCAGCGCTACGTCCACGTTACGTTGAACGGCTTTGTTAGGCACGTAATTCAGATCACACGCCGGATCCGATACTTCATAATTGATCGTCGGCGGAATCCACCCGTTTTTCACGGCCAATGTGGTCGCGATAAATTCGATGCCGCCGGCCGCACCAAGCAAGTGTCCCGTCATGGATTTGGTCGAACTGACCAGTAACTTATACGCATGATCGCCGAAAACGGTCTTGATCGCGGCACTTTCGTTTTTATCATTGTATTCGGTGGATGTACCATGCGCATTGATGTAACCAACTTCTTCGGCCTTCACACCCGCGTCCTTGCACGCGATCGCCATAGCACGTGCAGCACCTTCGCCGCCTTCAGCCGGTGCCGTGATATGGTACGCATCGTCGGTATAGCCGATACCGGCCATTTCTCCGTAGATCGTAGCACCGCGTTTGAGTGCGTGCTCAAGTTCTTCGAGCACCACAATGCCGGCGCCTTCTCCGATCACAAATCCGTCGCGTTCTTTGTCGAAAGGACGGCTCGCGTGCATCGGATCATCATTGCGGGTGGACAGTGCTTTGAGGGCATTAAACCCTGCAACACCCATACGACAAATACCCGCCTCTGCACCACCGCACACCATCGCGTCGGCATCACCGCGTTGGATCAAAATAAATGCATCACCGATGGCATGACTGCCTGTAGCACACGCCGACACCGTCGCGTAATTCGGCCCCTTGAGACCGTGCTGTATGGCTACCTGACCCGGCGCAATATCTATGATCATCATTGGAATAAAGAACGGGCTGACACGTCCGGGCCCTTTGGCCATGTACGTTTCAAACTGTTCCTCAAACGTCTGAAATCCGCCAATACCGGAACCGATCACACAACCGATACGATTGGCATCCAAATTTTTTACATCCAGCTTGGCATCTTCAATCGCCATTTTTGATGCCGCTACGGCAAATTGGCAAAAGCGATCCATACGGCGTGCTTCTTTTTTATCCGTATAGAGCGACGGGTCAAAATTCTTTACTTCTGCCGCAAACTTGGTAACGTGATCTTTCGCATCAAATAGTGTTATCGGTCCGACACCGTTGCGTCCTTCCAGTAATCCTTTCCAGAATTCTTCAACCGTATTGCCGATCGGCGTCACAGCGCCCATACCGGTGATCACTACTCTGCGTTTACTCATAGTCGCTCCTTACATTGGCGATGAATGTTAAAAAATTACCTCTCGTAGCGTGATACCGCAAAAAAGGCCACCGTACAAATCGGCATGAATCTTAAGCGGATACGATACAAGTTTGATAAAAAAAGGCTAATCCGCCGAATAACTGAATATCCGACGCATTAGCCCATCAATAATTCGCTTATTTACCGAGACGATTTACAAGATAATCAATCGTCGAACCCACCGTCGTGAGTTTGGCGGCTTCATCTTCCGGGATTTTGTCGCCGAGGCTGAAAGAATCTTCAAATTCCATCACCAGCTCTACTTGATCCAGCGAGTCCGCACCGAGATCTTCTACATACGAAGCTTCCGGTTTTACTTCGGCTTCCGTAACACCGAGTTTTTTAACGATAATCTCGGTTACTTTTTTCGTGATTTCTTCACGTGTCATGGTTTTTCTCCTTTTTGAAGAGTTGTTGTTTAGGTATATATTCTAAAGTTCACTCCAACATCATTATCGGATTACACGCCCGCCGTCCACTTGGATGACCTGACCGGTCATATAGGAAGCTTCATCCGACGCTAAAAACTTCACTGCATGGGCGACTTCTTCTGCGCTGCCCGGGCGACCAAGCGGAATGTATTTTAATATTTCCGCGACGACCGATTCGGAAAAATCTTTCGTCATATCGGTTTTGATATAACCCGGAGCAACGGAATTTACCGTTATGCCGTACGGTGCCAATTCCTTTGCGCTGGCCATCATTAATCCGTCAATCCCCGCTTTGGATGCAACATAGTTGGCTTGAAACGGATTCCCACCGAGCGCTACCACCGAAGACATATGTATGATGCGCCCGTACCGCTGCTTCATCATGATCTTCGCCGCATATTTGGAACAGAAGAAAGCGCTTTTCAGATTGTTTTCGATGACCCAGTTCCATTCCTGTTCATCCATGCGCACCATCAAGCTATTCTTAAATACTCCGGCATTGTTAACCAAAATATCCAACCGACCAAATGCCTCCGTCGCCTTGTGTATCAGTGCCTCCGCCTCCGTTGCAACAGATACATCGGCCACACAGGATACAAACTTTCCCGAAAATCCTAAGGCATTCAATTCATCCGTCGTTTGTTGAACCCGTTCGGAAGTTTTTCCGTTGATCACAACCGATGCGCCGTGTTTCAAAAACTCTACGGCGATAGCTTTACCGATTCCGCGGGAGGAGCCGGTCACTACGGCAATTCGATTCGTCAAAGAACACATGGCGTTCGCCTTTGCTTATGCACAATAAAGGCAACGTTATATTACAAATTTAGCTAATTCATCGGCTTTTCCGATGCATTCGCAGGATACACTTTTATCAATGCGCTTGATCAATCCCTGCAAAACATTACCGGGACCGATTTCAAAAAACTTAGTTGCACCGTCGGCGATCATACGCGTTACGGATTCTTGCCAGCGCACCGCACCTGTGATTTGTTCTACCAGCAAAGGCTGTACACGCTGAGCATCCGTCGTGGGTTCCGCCGATACATTGGCATACACCGGTAAACGCGCATCACTCAGTGTTATCGTTTTAAGTTTGTTCTGCACTTCAGCACGTGCCGGTTCCATCAAAGGTGAATGGAAAGCGCCGCTCACGACTAGCTCTTTTACCATACGAACGCCTTGGGCCTTGGCCATTTCCATAGCTTTCTGCACGCCGGCTACGGAACCGGAAATCACAATCTGTCCGGGGCTGTTAAAATTGGCACACTGCACGACGCCTGCTTCGCTGCTGGCGGTTTTGCAAATAGACACCAGCGGTTCAGGTTCCATACCGATAACGGCCGCCATCGTGCCTTTATTGATTTCACCCGCAAGTTGCATCGCTTCGGCTCGTACTTTGACAACGGCTAAAGCATCTTCAAAGGTTAGCACACCGGCGGCAACCAAAGCGGAATATTCGCCCAAACTGTGCCCCGCCGTCATATGAAATGTCACTTTATCCGTTCCAAACTTCTCACGCAGGACTTCCAGTAATGCCACGCTATGCACAAAAATCGCTGGCTGTGTAATGCGCGTTTGTTTCAGCGCATCTTCCGGCCCTTCAAAACAAATTTTCGAAAAATCAGGACCGATAATTCGGTTGGCCGTTTCATACATAGCTTTGACAGTCGGAAATAGATCGTACAAATCTTTACCCATACCGACATACTGTGAACCCTGCCCGGGAAATACAAAAGCGATTTTACTCATACGATTTTTATTTATTTATTATTTTTATCCATGACAGTACAAGCCGACGGATTCGTCACATTCCGCTAATTATTAATACGCCCAGCGCAACAAAATACTGCTGCATGTAAATCCGCCGCCGAATGCAGCGATCACGACCAAGTCATTTTTCTTCAGACGACCATTGCTGACCGACTCCGATAAGGCAATCGGAATGGTGCCGGCCGTGGTATTACCGAAACGATCAATATTAATCACAACTTTACTCTCATCCAATCCCATACGATTGGCCGCACTATCTATAATACGCTTATTGGCTTGATGGGGCACAAAAAGCGCTACGTCTTTACCGGTATAACCGTTTCGTTCGACGATCAACGCAGACGCTTCGCTCATACCTTTGACGGCATATTGATATACATTTTTCCCATCCTGAAAAACATAATGCATCTTTTTGTCAACCGTTTCATGTGAAGGCGGATTAAGGCTGCCGCCGCCGGGCATATTAAGATACTGCGCCCCGTTACCATCTACGGTGTTATAATAATCTAAAATACCGATCGTATCTTCTTCAGAACGCTCAAGTAAAACGGCGCCAGCTCCGTCGCCGAACAATATACAGGTATTGCGATCGGTATAATCAATGATCGAACTCATTTTATCGGCGCCCACGACGATTACTTTTTTGGCCGTACCGGATTCGATAAATTGAGTGCCCGA